>JBKJSR010000038.1:0-4822 GCA_046594355.1 Bryobacter sp. | reverse complement strand
GTACAGCAGGTCGTTTGACTTGCGCCCAGGGGCGGGATTGCTGAGATACCGGTTACTCAGCGAAACATTCCAGGTAATCCACTGAGTCAGCCTGGTTGTAGCTCCGATGTCAAAGTTCATGCGGTAGTTGCCGGTGTCGGTCAAATTGTTAAACATGCGAAAACTTTGTATCAGCGAAGTCGCGGCGTTCCACTTGTACGAGAAATCGTTCCCCCAATAGGCCTCCGCCGCCTTCCGTATCAATGGCGTGCTGAAGCGGGAATGGTTGTAGGCGCCACCACTCAACAAATCGAGGAGCATACCTTCTTTCCTGATCGCATGAAATCCGGCACCGCCACCAAAAACCATGCGCAGGTCGAGGTTCTGAAAGCGGTCGTACTCGTAGTCGTTGAACACATTTACAAATAGCCGCGGACTCAGGTCGTGTGCGTATCCCAAGCCTCCACGAATCGCTTGTGCCGTCTCGTCATTCTTGCCGTTGAGCAGCGCCGAAGCCTTGATCGCATTGAAGTAGAGTGAGGTCTTGTCCGTTCTTGTAATGCGTGCGGCAGTCAGTCCCGCCGTAAAAGTTCTGGTCTTGGCATTGCCGCTGGTTCCGGCAAATCCGATCGTGCCGGCCCCGGCCCAGAGATCGAGCAGGCGCGGTTGCTGCAGGCGCTCGTAAGCTTTTTGCTCATCGGCATCGCGAATGATGGAAACATCGGCCGGCGCAACCGCCAAAGGCGTCCCCTGGCCTGCGATTTCCACCTTGCCTCCCTGAGTAGTCAAAGTCCCCTGAACCAGCTTGCCGTCGGCGAGAACAACGGTCAATGCCTTGTCGGCCTTGACCGATTCCACCTGATCCCACGCCGTCGTAACAACACCAAAATGATCGCTCTTGATCGTAATGGTTTTGGCGTCCTTTTTGACGATGCTACCCGTGATGCGATCCCCATTTTTCAAGATCACTTGATCGGCATATACCATCTGCAACGAACTCATCAGGATCACAATCAACCACTGTTGCTTCATGCACTTTCCCCCTGAATCAATGATAAATCAGGCTGTCCTATGAGCAACCTTCCCGCAGCATCGCCAGTTGCATCTCTCTACCCGATCAAGCGCTCGCCTCAATGACTTGGGCGGCATCGATGCTTCGTGCTTTCCGGGCATTTTTAATCATTAGGAACTCGCCCAGGTTTTCCGTTGTAAGAAGTCCCACCAGATTTTGGTTCTGGAGCACCAGCAGTGTATTGCAGCCGGATTCCTGCAGCCGCTGCAGCGCGTTTTCGAGCATGTCGGATGCATCGGCGATGGCAACGTCCCGGCGCATGATTTCGCTCACTGCCGCATCGTCCTTCTGTGCAAGTGCCTTCAAAAGACCGTCCCGCGTGACAACACCGGCCACGCTCTTGCCGTCGAGAACGGGGAAATCCTGCTGGGAGCCGCTCAGAATCAAGCGCGAGACGTGATCGAGCGAATCGCCGGGAGCTACTGTTTCGAACTTAGTCATCATTGCCGCGCTCACTGGAATACCGCCCAGTGCGGATTTCATCAACACCATGCTCGACTCCTGCGCTGCGCCGATCCACACGAAAAGGGCGATAAACATCAGCATCGGGTTGTAGAAAAATCCTACTACTCCAAACAGAAGTGCCATGCCCTGACCCAGGCTAGCCGCAATCTGCGTGGCGCGCGTGTACTCCATGCGCATTGCCAGAAGTGCCCGCACGACCCGGCCGCCGTCCATCGGGAACGCCGGCAGCATATTGAACACAACGAGTATGACGTTGACGAGCAGGAGTCGCTCTGCAAAAGAACCCGTGACCATGTCGATGCCAGCGAGGCTCAGGCTTCCACGTGTTGCATACAGCCAAATCCCGAGGCCCGCCGCGATCACAACGTTCACGGCCGGTCCGGCCAGCGCAACCCACAATTCCTGTCGTGGGTCGTCGGGCATCCGTTCGAGGCGCGCCACTCCTCCGATGGGCAGAAGGGTGATGTCTTTCGTCCGGATCCCATAGTGTTTTGCCGTCAAAGCGTGTCCAAATTCATGCAGGACCACGCAACCGAATAGGCCCAGCATAAAGGCGGTATTGGCGAGCACGACCTGTTGACTCTTGCCCGCGATCAGCCCCGAGAGAACGATCCAGGCCAAAAAGATCAAAAACGTAAAATGCACTTGCACGCGAATTCCCGCGACTTCACCCAGCTTGAGCGACCAGCCCATGGCAGTCACCTCCATTCGTTAGATCTAAATTCCATATTACGTTGAACACTGGTCCGCTTCATCCTGAGATCGGCAATTGAGCGCTCTGACTTTCCGGTAGCCATTGATTTCTTATGGAAATTAAACTGCTCCGAAGACACCCACCGGGGGGAGTGGGGAGTGTTTGCGCCAAATCAATTGCCGGATCTTGCTTCATGATTCTTCATGGATACCCGGGGTCTTAGGCGTCGGCTAACGGAACGATCACTCCATGGGGATTCAGTTGCCCCTTAAGCGCAGCCAGCTCTGGCTCCGTGAGGAAGCGCTCCCCCGGAACCCCCAGCAACTGCGCGACTTCAGCGACGCAGTGTGCCCAACTGCAAGAGTTGATGAACAGCATTCCCGATGTGCTCAAGGTGCCGCCCTCATTCGCGTAACCCAGGACGCTCATCTTGCTCGCGGACTGCCGTGGCCCGAAAATCCCCCAAATGGAATGCGGTCTTGTGTGTGTCACAAAAAGACGCGCGGCAACCCAAGGCGGAAAGAGGGAGTGCATTACGGCATCCGGCACCCGCCGCTCGAGTTCGTCCTCGGCAAACGTAGTCCGGAATCTGGCCGGTTCTTCAATACAGACCACCAGGTGAGGCAGCCCTCGTTCCTTCAACCGCCTTGCGGCCGTAAGCACTTCGCGCAGTTGATAACTTCCAATCGCGGCGAGGATAACCTGCGCCTTCTCCGGCTCATGACTTGCCCAGTCGAGGCGCAGTCCACCATCGCAGGCCAGCGTTTTTGCCTCTTCTGGTGACAGGATGTTGGGTATGGTGTCGACTTTGGGAACGACCAGTGCCCAGATCTGGCCGCGCGTCTCAAAGACGCGAGCTGTCGTTGCGGCGGCGGAATTGAAGTCCACTGGGAAGCGCACACGCGACACCGAAATCGATTCGCCGAGTAGAGCTTCGGCGAGACTTGGATCCTGATGGGATTGCTCGTTTTTGCCGTTTTCCCATGTGTGAGACGTGAGCACGAGCGGGATCGAGAGCCAGTTCTGCGGCCGTCCCGAACGGCTGCAATTGCGGGCGAAGATAAGCTCCTGGCGAACGACGCCATGCATCTTCATCCCAAACGCCTCGTAGGTATGAATGAGGTTGATTCCCGCTTTGTTGGCGAGCGCTGCCGCTGCAACGGCTTCTTCATTCAAAGCGGTAATGACGGCTCCGTGAAGCGATTCTGGAATGCCGGGTTCGGGAACTGTGACCCGGAACTTGAGCGTCTCGAGAGTCTTGAGTAATCGATTCGACTTCATCTCGTCGGGATTTCCGACCCTGGGCCGCAAGTGAGCGTTCTCGCGGACCAGAGTCGAAAACACCTCGTCCACGGCGGCCATGGGAGACGTGAAGGTCCATTCAGCGGGATCGGATCGGTCGGAGTAGCCGAGTTCGCGGGAAGGAATTGTAGGTGGCGCAGAAAGTTGTGGCCTTCGGTCGACGAAGACATGATCGCGTTCCAGTCTCCGGCCGGAATGCACATGCCGTTGAAACACGGAGATGCCTGCCCCCAGTTCGCCTGGGGGCACCCAAAGTTTCCGCGCCCCTGAATTAAAACGTTCTGCGGCCTCCGCGTCTAGAAAAGGATTCGCTAGCAAAGGTAAGTTGTGTGCCAGATTTGTCCCTTCTCCCGGAAAGCCCGCCCCTTTCGGTGCTACGGCAATGCCATAAGGCAGCCGCACTGGATACTCGCTCTTGCCGCTACGGACGTCTTCCGCAGCCGCCGCCAGACGTGCCTCAATTTCGAAGATTGCCCAAAGAAAGGCCGCCGGATCGCGTCCGTCGAATTCGATGGGATCGAACCCGTTCAGTTCCAGATGGCGGCAGAACCAGTCCACTCCGCCCTGCTGCGACATGGTCGTGCGCTGGTCGATGCGCCGGCCGTTGCTGATCATGATGGGCGCAACCGATCCGCAGTCGTCCGCGCGCCACCAGCGTGGAGCCCAGTCCGATCCGCGCTGTTCCTCGAACGCTCCATCCGAGAGGAACACCACCAGCTTCTCCTTGGGCAACGGCATGTGAATGTACTGCAGCTCCGCGAAGCCCAGGTATCCGCCTTCAGCCAATCCTCCGGCAGTGTTGCGGTTCACATGACTGCCGAGGGGCGAATCCTGCGCTCCGCTGTCATTCAACTTATATGAGTAGAAGTCCCGGACGTAGCGGGTGAGGCCTTCATCGGAAACGGAATAGCGCTCCAAATGCGCGGCTAAAAGGTTGCCTGTCAAAAGGTTGAGAGAATCGACGGCGGCGACGCAATGCCCTTGGCCCATGAGCCAACCCCTCGTGTGAGCGCTTAAAACGTTAGCTGCCAGGTATGCTGCGTACGCCGGCACCATGTTCAGGGAACCGCCGGTATGACCGTCGGGCTTTGGTCTAAATTCATCCCGCGACAGCGGGCGTCCGTCCAGATGGACGTTCTGGGCGTATGTCTCATGCACCACCAGCCAAAGACCTGTGCTAGTGAGCCGGTCCAATGCCGAGAGCAGTTCGTAAAAGGAAACGCCGTCGCCCACCATCCCCTCCAACGCAACACGGTTGGCCAGCGTCGCGATCCGGCTTTGAGTTTGGGCGGTATGGCGGATGACGCCGT
>JBKJSR010000421.1:0-6565 GCA_046594355.1 Bryobacter sp. | reverse complement strand
TGGCGCGGGGAAGATTCTACGCTCGCGATGAAATGGTGCTGGCTGGCATTGAGCTGCTGCCCCTTGTTTATGAGTGCCGGGGCGGCGTGGACCGGCTGGAACTGAAGGCAACTTCGGGCAAGCACTGCGTGGATGGCGAGCTGATCGCCGAGGTGGAAGGCCTTGCGGCGACTTTGTTGGAATGCGAGCGTACGGCACTGAACTTTATGCAGCGGCTGAGTGGCGTCGCAAGTCTCGCGGCGCGCTTTGCGGCAGAGGTGGCGCATACCAGGTGCAAGGTGCTCGATACGCGCAAGACCACGCCAGGCTTGCGGCGGCTCGAAAAGCTGGCGGCGGCGGCAGGTGGGGTGACCAACCATCGCATGGGTCTGTTCGACGCAGTGCTGATCAAGAACAATCACATCAGCGCGGCGGGTGGAGTGAGGCAGGCGCTCGAGGCATCGTTGCCAAGCGGCTTGCCGGTAGAGATCGAAGTACGCACGCGGGCCGAGCTCGATGAAGCGCTGGCTTGCGGCGCGACGCGGCTGCTGCTCGACAATCTCACTCCGGAGGATTCACGCGAGTGGATTGATTACATTGCGGGCCGGGCGAGTTGCGAGATCTCGGGCGGAGTGAAGCTGGATACGGTTCGAGCCTATGCAGAGGCTGGCGCGGACTTTGTTTCGAGTGGTGCCATCACGCATTCGGCGATCTCAAAGGACTTGAACTTTCGTCTCGAATTGTTATGAGCAGCGTGATCTGGTACGACACCCTGGCTTCGACCATGACAGAAGCGTCGCGCCTGGCAGCAGAAGGCGCAGACTCAGGTACGGTAATTGCGGCGCGAAAACAGACTGCGGGACAGGGGCGGCAAGGGCGCGAGTGGGTAAGCGAAGAAAACGCCGGCCTCTATTGCACCTACATCCTGCGGCTCAACGTTTTGCCTGCGGATTTGCCTTCGATCACACTCGCGCTTGGGCTTGCAGTAGTGGAAGCCTTGTCGCCGCTGACCGGGCTGAGCTTTGACATACGCTGGCCGAACGACGTTCTCTGGCAGGGCAAAAAGTGTTGCGGAATATTGGCAAGGCTGGAGCAGGGTGCGGTGCTCGCCGGCATCGGAATCAACCTGAATCAGACCGTTTTCCCGGATGGTTTGCGAACGCCTGCGACCTCGCTGAAGCTTGCAACCGGGCGCAGCTTTGTCGCCGGGACAGTGCTTGAAGCGTTGCATGAGCCGGTGTTGAACTCAGTTGCCTTGGGGCGTGACTCAGTGTTGCGGCTCTTTGCGCAAGCGTCCAGCTATGTGAGCGGACGGCGGGTTCGGGTAGACCTTGATGGACCTATTCTTGAAGGTGTGACGGATGGACTCGACGAATACGGATTTTTGCGAATCCGAAAGGAGGATGGGACGCGCGAGACCGTTTTGGCGGGCAGCGTGCGGCCTGTGGACTAACGATGTTACTGGCAATTGACGCGGGCAATACGAATGTGACGGTGGGCGTCTTCGATGACGCGAAGCTGATCGCAAGCTGGCGGCTGCGGACCATACGCGAGCAGACGGCGGATGAATGGGGCATCAGCATGCGGAGCCTGTTCCGGGTGGGCGAGCTCGATGCGAGGATCATCACAGGTGTCGCGATCGCGAGTGTGGTGCCGCCACTCGACCGGCAACTGGCCGAGATGGCGCGCCGCTACTTCCGTGCGGAGGCAATGTTTGTTTCCATCGACGTGGACCTGGGGCTAAAGGTGGTGATCGACAACCCGCGTGAAGCAGGAGCGGACCGGCTGGCCAACGCCGCGGCGGCGTTTCAAAAGTATGGCGGACCCTGCGTTGTAGTCGATCTTGGGACGGCCATCAACTTTGATGTAGTGAGCGAGGGTGGCGACTTTTTGGGTGGCATCATTTGCCCTGGGATCGGCATCGCGATTAACGGCCTGTTTGAGAAGGCGGCGCGCTTGCCGCTGGTCGACTTTCGCGAGCCACGGCAACTGATCGGCAAGAACACGGTGGACTGCATCCAGAGTGGCCTCTACTATGCAACGATCAGCACGATTGATGGAATCCTCGACCGGCTGCTCGCAGAGCTGGGCAGCGGGACGAAGATCGTTGGCACGGGTGGCCAGGCGAAGCTGATGGTGGGTGGATCGAAGCACCTGAAGGTGATCGACGAGGATCTGACGCTCGAAGGCGTGAGGATGATTTGGGAACGCAATGCAGGCTGAGCCGTTCAACTATTTCAACTACTACACCGAAATCGAAGAGCACTTTCGGGCGGCGCGCGGGACGGGACTGTTTCTGCTTTCGCCGCTCGACTGGGCGCTGATCGAGACATGGAAAGATTCCGGGATCCCGCAGGAGGCCGTGCTGCGGGGAATCGACAAGGCCTTTGAGAAATGGCACACGAAGAAGTCCAAAACGAATCAGGTAAATTCCATCGCTTACTGTTCGCAGGCCGTAATGGAAGCGGCCAGGCGGATCGACACCCCGCGCGAAGCGAAAGTGGTGGATGCTCCGTTTGAAGTAGCGGAACTTGAGAAGCACTTGCGGGACAATGCCGCCAAGCTGCCGGCCGGGTTTGAGGAGATTGCAGTGGCGCTGCTTGGGCTGGCGCAGGATTGCGCGAGTTGGATGGACAAGCTGGAAGAGCTGGAGCAGAGATTGACTTCTCTCGAAGAAAAAATGGTGGCCGTGGCGCGCAGCCGTCAGAGCGAAGAGAAGATCTTCGCGGTGCGGCGGCAGCTCGAATCGCAGTTGAAACCTTATCGCGGCAAGATGAGCGCGGCCGAACTGATGCTGATCGAACGGAAGTTTCTCGACCAGCGATTGCTGGAAGATTCGGCATTGCCGCGCTTGAGCTTGTTCTACCTGGGTTAGGAAAAAACCATAGCCCAAGTCATTGGAACGAGGCCTTAATTTCTTGTAATGTTGAGTTATGAGATTCTTGCTTAGCTTAAGCCTTGCACTGCTGGCTCTTAACGCACAGGATGAAAAAACATTCAACCTGAATCCAGAGCAGAATTGGATCGATACAGGACTGAAGCTGGAACGCGGCGATCTCTACACGATCACCGCCACTGGGGAGCTTGCGCTGCAGGGGCAGAAGGGCGAAATGCAAAAGACAGGCCCTGCCGGGCTGGAACGGGGCTTTCGGGATTTGCTCCGCTCGCTTCCATTGAACAGCTCGGGACGAGGCACACTGATTGGCAGGATTGGAGACCGTGAGACTTCGCAAGCCTTTCTGGTAGGGCCGCAAAGGGATGGCCAGGTTCTGGCGGGAGGCAATTTGTTTCTGAATGTGAACCTCGGGTCGGGTGAAAGGGGCGAGGGCAGTTTTGTAGTGAAGGTCAAAGTGACGCGGTCACTCGTTAAATTGACGAAAGCGATGGCGCTGCCGGTGGTGGAGTTGACACAGAAGCAGCTTGACAGTTTGCCGACGCGGGTTGTCGATGCGGAGGGGACCGAAGGCGACCGCGTGAACTTTGTAGTGGTGGGTAGCGAGATTGCGGTAACTGGAGCCTTGAAGACGGCGGGCTGGGTACAGGTAGACAAGGATGCCAAAAGTTCTGTGATCACTGCCATCCTGCTGAGCATGTCGAAGCAGTCTTATCTCACGATGCCAATGAGCCTGCTGATGATGTTCGGGCGGAATCAGGATTATGGATTTGCTCATGCCGTACCATTTGTCGTGGTTGCACAGCGCCACCATTTCCGGATTTGGAAGGCACCATTTCAGGTAAATGGTACAGATGTCTGGATAGGTGCCGGGACACACGATATTGGCTTTGAAAGGGATCAGCGCAACAACGGCGTTACGCATAAGATCGATCCGGAGACCGACAAAGAGCGCGACTACATCGGACAAACTCTCGAAGAGAGCGGCATCGTTGTAAAGAAAACCTACATGACGCACAAGACGCCGGTGAGAGAGGCGCGCACGGCGCATGGAGGCAGTTTTTTCTCCGACGGGCGGACACTGGTTGTTTATCTTGAGCAGCCGCGCAATGAGTTTGCGGTAGCCTTTGCCAATCTTTTTTGCAGTGTGTTGGCGACGAATCCCGATGGCGGCAAGTGGGGCAAGTGTGGCGAGTATCTGGAGACGGCCAGCGAGAAACGCGTCACGCTGGCACCGATGTCGCGCGATTATCGTGTGGTCGTGGTGCCGGGAATCTTTTCCAGTTGCGCCTCCGATGCTCCGGCCTTCGATAAGGGGCGGGCCTCGCTAAAGGAGAAACACGGTGTGGATGCGGCGTTGATGAATATCGCCAACAATTCGAGCGAAGACAATGGCAAGGCGATTGCCAAGTACTTGCGCGAGGAGTTTGTCAAAGACAAACGGAAGTTCATTCTGATTGGCTATTCCAAGGGAACGCCGGATATTCAGACGGCCCTGGCGACGGAGCCGGATTTGAAAGAAATGGTAGCTGCGTTTGTAAGTGTGGCGGGTGCCAGCGGCGGGTCGCCCGTGGCCGATGCGATGCCAGACCGGATCAATGGAATCCTTGGCAAGCTGAAAGGCAGAGGTGGGTGCGAGGGGGATCTGAGCGACGGATTCAAGAGTCTTTCGATGGAGACGCGGCGGCTCTTCTTAGCCAGGTACCCGAATCCCGTTGTGCCGACTTTTTCGCTGCCTGCCGTGGCGGATAAAGACAAAGTGTCGAAAGCGATGCTGCAGAGCTGGTCGATCATGAATGGCTTCTCCTCCCGCAATGATGCACAGTTGGCGGAATCCGACGCGATCATACCGGGATCGATGGTTTTAGGTGCCGCCCGAAGCGACCACTTTGCACTCGCGCTGCCGCTCGAGAACTTGCAAGGCGGAGCATTGAAGAGCTTGCTCGACAAGAACAGCTATCCGCGAGCGGCGCTGCTTGAGAGCGTAGTGAGATTTACGCTCGATCAACTTAAAGCGCCTGCTTCTGTGGCTCTAGAGCCACAGAAGCAGGCGCCCATCAAAAATAAATCGATTTTTCAGCCTTAAGAAGTCATAAGGGAAGCAGCTCCAAATGTGGACTGGTGCTTCGACATACGGGTGCGGAGCTCCATGCGGGCGCGAAGCAGGCGGCTCTTGGCGGCTGCGATGCTGATTCCGAGTTGTGCCGCTACATCTTCCATCGAGAGCTGCTGCACATCGCGCAGGAGGAACACTTTGCGGAGCAGCGGAGGAATGCGATCGATTTCCTGATGGACGACACTAGCGACTTCCGATTTACCGAGGATTTGTTCCGGGTTCAAACCTTCGTCGCGCAGTTCGAGGGTGACTACATCTTCACCGACCTGAACGTCGTCCATGTAGAAAAGCTTGGCGCGCTTTGCCTGCCTGAGGCGCATCAAGCATTGATTAACAACAATGCGAGTGAGCCACGTTGAAAACTTCGCTTCGCGATTAAATTGTGCTAGATGCTGAAAGGCCTTCCAACAGGCATTCTGCACTTCGTCCTCCGCATCCGGCTTGTCACGAAGAATAGATAGAGCCAATTTAAGGCAAGAATTTTGATGCCTCTCAACCAATTCCGCAAATGCCTGGTCATTACCACTCTGTGCCATATTCACTAGAGCTTCATCTGGGACTTCCTGGAAAGCTTGTCGGTGATTTTGAATCATGATAAAATCCTCGTAAATCTAGTCATTACTCTTCATGAACGAATATACCAGCGATTCCGCCACCTCGCCAGTTAAAACTGAAATAGAATTTAGTGTCACGCAAACGGATGATCAAATCAGTAGCGTAGCTAAAACTGAATCAACACTTGCTGAAAATTCTGAGTCTACGATCCGACGCGTGTTGTCGTCTTACGATCTGGGAAACAAGCTTCGTCAATTGAGACTTAAAAAGAAAATCGCTCTGGTGGATTTAGGGAAGCACACCGGGCTATCCGCCTCGATGATTTCGCAGTTGGAAAACAACAAATTGGTGCCAACACTGCCGACGCTGGCGCGAATTGCGATGGTGTTTGACGTGGGGTTGGACTTCTTCTTCACGGACAAGAAGCGGAAGCGATTATTCAGTGTTGTCAGGGCAGTTGAGAGGATGCGATTTCCGGAACGCAGCGATTCTCCGACCCCCGGTTATTTTTTCGAATGCCTGGCCTTCAGTGCGCAGGACAAGAGCCTGCAGGCCTATGTTGCGGAGTTTCCCGAGCGCAAGCCCGACGATGTAAGCGAGCACATGCATGAGGGGGCCGAGTTCTTTCATGTAATTGAGGGCAGTGTATCGATCCGCTATCAAGACGAAGATTATCTGATGGGGAAGGGCGATAGCGTTTATTTCGATTCTTCCGCGCCGCACTCTTACCGGGGAATGGGGCCTGAGACCGCAAGAGCGCTGGTGATCACGACGCCTCCCAGGGTTTGAGTCGTCATCGGCGCTCTACTATGCCGCATTAAAGCTTGCCGGCGAAAAAGCCGATATATCAGATGTGAAGATGATTAGTCTGACCCTTGCCGCCATCTTGATTGGAATGCTCCTGTCCGAGCCGACCTTCGCGAAAAAGAAGAGCACTGTGATGCTTCCGGCGAGCAAACCACCGGTGTACAAGAAGTTTGACAACCGGAAGAAAAAATCCCAAATGAAGATCGGGACGCCGC
>JBKJSR010000726.1:0-6992 GCA_046594355.1 Bryobacter sp. | reverse complement strand
TATCACACGCGTTGGTCCAACTCCAGCCTGAGTCTTGTCCAGGAAAGTCTTGTCAATGGAACCCAACGGTATGGGCAATTCACCTTCGGCTAGATTGTGATCCAGTAGAGAGCCGTCACCACGGTGACGCGGACGAAGCGGGAAGAAAGTGGAACTTGGCCGTTGATGCGGCAGACCAAGCCGAAAGGGAGTAGCCCTCAGTGAGTGAGTTTTTGCCAGTCCTCTGCGTAGTAGCGGACGAGAGACTGGTCGTTGAGGCGATTGGGCTCGGCGGGAATCGGCTGCATATCGATGGGGAAATCGAAAAGAGTGGGAAGGTTGGTGAGCGAAAGGAAGCGGAGGCCCGTAGGCAATTGAGTGGGGGGCTGCCACTGTTGTTTGCCCGCAATGACGAAGCCCCACTCGCCAAAGCTCGGCACGTAAACATGATAGGGACGAGTCTGGAACTTCGCCGCCTTCAACGTCTCTACGATGCACCAGAAGGACTGGCGCGCAAAAAGCGGACTGGTGCTCTGCACTACGAAGAACCCGGATTCCGCGATATGGTGGCCGAGCAAGCGGTAGAAGGCCGTGGTGTATAGCTTGCCGAGTGAGAAGTTGGTGGGGTCGGGAAAATCGATGATGACGGCGTCGAAGATCTCTTTACTCTGCTCCAGCCAGACGAAGGCATCGGCATTGACGACGCGCATGCGTTTGTCGGTGAGCGAAGCTCCGTTGAGTTGTTTGAGGTAGCTGTGGGTGGCGAAGAGTTGGGTCATCTCGGGGTCAAGATCGACAAGTGTCAACTGTTCGATGCCCGGATACTTCAACACCTCGCGTGCCGCGAGACCATCGCCGCCACCGAGAATCAGCACACGGCGCGCATTGGGCAAAGCGGCGAGTACGGGATGGACCAAGCCCTCGTGATAGCGGTATTCATCGCCAGAAGCGAACTGGAGGTGAGAGCTGAGATAGAGGCGGACGTCATCCTTCCAGCGGGTAAGTACGATGCGCTGGTAGTGCGTCTGGCGGCTGAGAATGATCTCATCGGAATAGAGATTGTCGTCGGCGGCGGCCATAATATAATCGGCCGAGAAGAGGCCACCGGTGAGTGCGGCGAGCACGAGTAGCGAGGCGGCACGCAAGCCGTTGTAGCGGGGAAGTTGCTCGCGGAAAAGCCAGGTACTCCAGAGGGCAACTCCGGCATTGACCATGCCAAAGAGCAGCGCGCCACGCACCAGACCAAGCTTTGGAACAACCAGGAACGGAAAGAGCAGCGAAGCGCCCAGGGCACCGAGATAGTCGAAGGTGAGCACATGCGCGACCAGATCGCGAAACTGGAAGCGGTGCTTGAGAATGCGCATCAGCAGCGGAATCTCAAGCCCGACGAGGATGCCGACGACGATCACGAGCAGGTAAAGTATCAGGCGAAACGCATGGGTGTAGGCGAAGGCGAGAAAGAGGATGGAGCTGGAGAAACCACCGACGAGGCCCACCATCAACTCGATCGTGATGAAGCGGCCGACGAGGCCTTTCTCGATAAATCGGCTCAGCCAACTGCCGATGCCCATGGCAAACAGATAGCTGCCAATGACGGTAGAAAACTGCAGAATGCTATCACCGAGCAGGTAGCTGGCAAGAGTGCCCGCGATCAACTCATAGATGAGTCCGCAGGCCGCAATCAGCAGGACGGAAAGAAATAAGGCTACAGCCATCGCTTAGTGAACTGCGGCGGCAATGATGATGCACATGCCGAGGCTCATAAAGCCGACCATAATCGCGAGGGCGATATTTTTGCCCTCGATGATTTCCTTAAACAGATCGTAGGGAGTTATTTTGTCCCAGATCGCAAAGCTGATGGCGAAGATGAAGATGCCCAGCATCGCGTAGATAAAAGCGTTAAAGAACGCCAAGGGGTGAAAGCCGTCCATAGTGTTATTTGCCTCCCGTATAGCGGTGGTAGTTGGAATAGATTGAGCGGTATGAGCCGGGGTTATCGCGCACGCTGCGCGGCACGTTGCGCACCACGTCGCCTCTGTTGAACATGAAACCCTGATAGCCCATATAGCCTGAAAAGAGGGTGAGCAGAAAGCCGTAGCCTCCGTAGAATTTAGTCATCGTCCTCGTCCTCGTCTTCCGATGATGAGTTTGCGGAATCGCCGGACGGATCGGATTCCGCCCAGCGTTTGCCTTCGAAACTGTAGCGGCGGATCAGCGCCCAGAGCGGTGGAATCAACAGGAATGGCCACACTACAAAGTAAGGCCAGATGACGGCTACATCGCGCCGGACGGTGATCTGATAGTTGACGCGTTTGGCACCTGGAACAGGAGCCCCCAAAGTGGCAGGCTGGCCAAGCTTGTCCATGTCCGGCTCGACGCGGAGATAATATTTTCCACCGGGAACAGCGCCGACACTGACGGAATCGGCGCGATCGCCTTCGCTCCAGCTTCCATCGGAATCGCTGCCGGTATAGTAACTTACTTCCTTGCCGAAATCATAGGCGGTGCCGGTTCCCTCGTTGATCAGGGCGAGGCCAAGATACATCCAGTCGTTCGCCAGGTCCGTGTTGATCCGCACTTCCACGTTTTCTTCGCCACCCTTCATCTCGAAGGTGGGGGTGACGAAACTTGGCTCGCCCGAACCGGGGATGAAGTAATATTTCGACTGAAACACAGTGTCGCCACTCGCCATCATGGAGGTGACGATCATGGTGATCAGCAGCAGCACGCTGAAGAAAGCCATGAGTCTCCAAATGGGTTTGGTGGAGCCGTGGGGGTTGGGCTGGTTCGAATAGACGCCCGTTGGAATGGGAGGCGAATCTTTCAACTGGAATGCGTCCCAGATTTCCTTGCCCGCAATGTACTTCGCCAAGCTCCAGGTTGTCTCCTTCTCGTCTGTTTCCGAAGCGAGCGAGTAGGGCGCATCGACAAAATCTTTGGCCGTAACCGTGTCGTTCAGGTTGACGCGCCAAGGAAATTCACCGAGAACAAATTTGGTCTTTGGTGTCGAGGTTTGAAAGAGCTTGTACTTGCGTCCGTCGTAGCGGACGGCGGCATGGCCCGCGACATTGTCTGTACTGGGGAGAGCAGTCACGGGGATGATATCGTTCCAGTGCCCGGCGTATTCGGTCAGATAGCGGAAGCCGCGAAACGGGTTATAGAGAACATACTCGTCCCAAAAGTACTCGGTGCCATCGGCAACAATACCGCGGCGCTGGAAACCGGTAACTTCATAAAGCTGCCCGTCAAATTTGCCACGGGTTCCAAGAGGAATTTTGGGCGTGAAACGTTCGACCTTCTTGCCAAAGCGCTGCAGCAGCTTTACCTTCTCGTCGGAGACGTCGAGGATCGAAAGACAGCTCGAGCAGGCGGCACTCAAGCTTGAACCCATGCCGCGCAGTTGTACGGAACTGCCGCAATTGGGGCAACTGATCGCGCGTATTTTCGGTTCGGGACGCAGTGCGGGCATGGCTTACCATCCCTCGAACTGGCGGAGATTTTTGAACTTCAATTCATCGAACCCGATGCTGCGTCCGGAAAACAGCAGCGGCGTCTCGTCCGTGTAATCGACGGTGAGAAAGCGGGCCTCCTGCGAGCGCAGATCGATAAAGCGGCAGACGGTTTTGTCCCAGAACTGGAAAGGCAATTCTCCCTCGACGGCGCGGTAATTCGCATCCGTGAGAGTAGTCACCGTATAGTAAACACCATCGACGTCAACCATCGTGCCGGGGTTCAACTGAACGCTGTTGAGAGCCGGAGGCCAGGGAATCAACCTGGTGACGGTGTATTGAAGCTGAGCGTCGGAAAGCCAGCCGGATTCGCCGGTGTTGTAAACGATGTGCCACTCGTTCCAGCCACCATTCACGTATTCATAGCAGATGCGGCCAATCACGACGAATGGTTTGTTTTCAAAAACCCCTTCCGTGCCGATCATGATTGGGCTGGGGTCGATCGGATAGTCGGAAACTTCACCCACTTTTGCGAGGTCGACATCGGTGCGCACGAGGATGCTGGTGCAATAGGGGCAGGTAGTTTGCACGGCCTGAGACCAGCGAAAGACGACGGGCCCACCGCATTGGGGGCAATTCGAAGCAACCTGGCTCATGCGCTGTAAGGTCTCTCCAGTTTTCGCACAGTGACTTTTTCGGCGTCGAATACTGCTTTGAGGGCCGCATTGAAATCATACTCCAGACGCGGGCGGCAACAAAAAACATTTAAGCAGATCGATGAAAATTCCGGAAAAGTGTGGCAGGCAAGATGACTCTCGCTGAGCAACAGTAATCCAGTAATTCCGCCCGGTGTAGTGGCCGAAGGAGGGAATTGATGCCACAAGGCCGGCTGGACGGGATGCAGATCCATCCCGTCCACCAGCATTGCGAACAGCCGATGCAGTGATTCGAGGTTTGACAGACGCCCGGGGTTGCACCCGTGAGCATCGATCACCCATTCGCAACCAATCATCTTAGGCGTCTGGTTGCTTGAAGCCGCAGTCTGTGCAGAACTTGGCAGCCTTCAGATTCTTGGCTCCACAGTTCATGCAAAACTTCGTTTCGCCCACAAGTGCGGCACCGAGAGCGGCACCAGCTACAGCGGCAGCTACGGGGGCAATCGGAGGAGGAGTTTGCGGCGGCGGAGTCTGCGGTTGATTGGCCGCAGCAAAGGCACCGGCCATTTGGCTGGCCATGCCCATACCGGCGGTGAGGCTTGCGCCGATGCCGGCTAAGCCACCCTCGTTGGCGGCGGCGATCTCGATCGACTGCGCCGTCTTAAATTGCGTGTACTGTGCCATGTTGCCGATCATGTTCATGCCGATGCGCTCGTCGAGCAGCTTTTGCAGCTCTTCGGGCAGGCTCAGATTTTCTACGATCAGCGTATCGAGCGCGAGTCCCATCGCGGCAAAATCTGGCTGCAGGGTGGCCATCAGGGCCTTGCCTACTTCAATCTGATTGGCAGCCATGTCGAGGAATGGAAGGCCGGATTGGGCAAACGCGTCCGAGATATGGGCGACGATCGAATTGCGCAATTGGCCTTCGATTTCGGCGACACGATAGAGATCGCGCGTGCCGGAGATTTTGGCGTGAAAGATCCGCGGGTCGGAGACGTGCCAGGAATAGATTCCGAAGCAGCGCAGGCGAACCATGCCGAAATCCTTGTCGCGGATCGTCACGGGTTGCGTGGTGCCCCATCGCTGGTTGGTCTGTGTGCGGGCCGAGAAGAAGTACACATCGCTCTTGAAGGGCGACTGGAACATCTTGTCCCAATTCCTGAGGTTGGTCAGGATCGGCAGCGTCTGGGTACTGAGAGTGTGTAGACCGGGCGGAAAGATATCGGCGACTTGGCCTTCGTTGACGAAGGCGGCCATCTGGCTCTCGCGAACAGTGATTTTGGCACCGTTCTGGATTTCCATGTCCTGCATCGGATAGCGATAGCTGAGGACGCCGTCCTCCGGTTCGACGTAATGGATAACGTCAATAAATTGTTTTCCAGCAAAACTTTTCAGGTTGTCGAGGATACTCATTTAGCCTCCCAAGGCTTCAATAATCATAACGGAATCGCGGCGGGTTTGTTCCCACAATCGGAGAAGTCCGCCGCACGAATACGTTGTTTGTTTGTGGAGGCCTTTTCGGTTGTGCCGGGTGTGACAATCCGATCGCAACTATCGGCTAAATGGAGTTGACAGCTTGGAACACGGCTTTGTTGTCCTCAATCGATTTAAGATTCTTTCGGCTGAAGGACAGCCTACAACTTTGCAAGGAACTCAGAAATGGAAAGTCCGGAATCGCCAATAATCGCGTGCAGTAAGGGACCTTTCCATCTGCTGCCCTTGTGAACAGGAATTACCACTCGGGAATGTGTTTCCGGATGAATGAGGACTAGATGGCTACCTCTTTGCCGACCTTCCACAAAGCCCACGCGTTCAGCACCTGAATGACCTTTCGCGCGGTGAGCGATGGCAACAATTGCACAGTTCAGGCTAGAACGGGAAGTGGAACAGAAACTCTACCCTGGAAAGATTTTTCTTCTTCGGGGATGACTTCCCCATGGGCCGCGAGGCTTTCGAGATAAAGGGAGATTGCTTCCTTGATGTTTTCTTCGGCCTTCTGGAGATTGCTTCCTTGACTATGGCATCCAGGCAGCGCAGGCACATGAGCGACAAAGCCGCCTTCTGGAGCCTCTTCGTAGAAAACTGTATAGGAAAATTGCGCTATGGCTTTCTTCATGACTTCATTTTAGACGATCTGGCAGGCCGCTACTTCGGCTTAACGCCTGCATCGGCGACACAGCGGAAACCGATGTCCGCCGACTTGAAAGCGGCGGGAATGCTCGCCAGTTGCACACTCACGTTGGTAGGCAATTGCCGGTAAAAACTTCCGCCGCGGATCTGTACCCAGAGGTCTTTCTCCGTTGGTGGCGGCTTCATCAAGCTAGCCATGCTCCGCACGAGCGAAGGCGTCGGATTCGCTCGTTCATCCACCCATTCAAAAACATTTCCGGCCATGTCGAGTGCCTCATAGGGGCTCTTTGAGTCTGCCAGACTTCCCACCGGCTTCGGCCCCTTCAGCGTTTTCAGATCGGGATTGTCGGCAACCACGGCCATCGTCGGCAGATGCTCATATCCCCACGGGTAAGTGCGCCCCATATTGCCTCGCGCCGCCTTTTCCCACTCCGCCGCATAAGGGATTCGTTTGCCCGCCCAGGTGGCAAACTCACGCGCATCCGAGAAATCTACATTCACAACGGGAAGCTGCTTTGAACCCTCATCGCCGGGAAACGATTCGGGCAGCGGCCAGCCCCTCTCCAAACTAAACTTCTTGTAAGTTTCATTGCTCACTTCGAGCTTGTCGATATAGAAAGATTTATGAACACGCTTTTCATTGGCTTCCCCGAACAGGAACTCGCCCTCCTTCACCAGCACCATTTCTCCAGTCGCCGACTGAAGCCTGGCCGGCAATTCAACAGTCGCGGCACCGCTTTCGTCCTTCTTCGCGAGCTCCGGCGCATTGCCGCGCGGA
>JBKJSR010000655.1:0-11947 GCA_046594355.1 Bryobacter sp. | reverse complement strand
CAAAAAGCGCCGGGCGAGGCCTTTCCGTGCATAATTTAGGTCGCAGCGCATCGGAGGCGGCTCGGATTCCCATGTCGCATGACCGTAAAACGATGCCCGGCCCGGGCTTCTCATCGTTTCTCAGGATCTTGAGATCGAGTGGGGCGAATCGGATAGGCTTTCTGCCAATTTAGTCCGCCGTAAATGGCGAAGTATTCAGCTTAGCCCCACCAGGTTTCGCCGGGGGCGAGATGGGCTCTTGCGACGTCGGGGTTGAGTTCGACTCCGTAGCCGGGCTTGTTAGTGATCGTGTGATAGCCGTCCTTGATGATCGGGCCGTCGTGGATTACTAAGTCCTGCCACCAGCCTATATACTTCGCTAACTCGTGGATACGGAAGTTTCTCATCGAGGCGGCGGCGTGGCAACTCGCAATCGTTCCGATGGGACTCGCTGGATTGTGAGCGGCCGTCCAGATGTAATACAGGTCGGCGTGGTCGTGGATTCGTTTTGATTCGAGCAATCCGCCGGATTTTGGGATGTCGATGTGTACGGCATCGCAGGCCTGTAACTCGATCAGTTTTCTGAAGCCGTGACGGCTATAAAGGTTTTCGCCGGTACAGATTGGGATGTCAACCGCATTCGTGACGCGAGCCATCGCTTCGGGGTTTTCGGGCGGGACCGGATCTTCGAGCCACATCGGTTTCACCGGCTCGATCGCCTTAGCCATGTTGATCGCGTCTCGCGTGTCGTACTTCCAGTGGGCTTCAATGCCGAAGTCGATATCGGGCCCCAATTCTTCCCGCACCCATTCCATGCCTTTGGCGATGCGGCGGAGGTCCTTTGCGGTAAGACCGCGGGTGTAGGGGTCGTGGCCAATTTCCCTGTATTCGGGGTCGGCGGCGGGAGGGATTCCATCGCCCTGAAATTTGAAAGCATTCCAGCCGAATTTTTCCGCGCGTGCGGCGGCGATCGTGTCCCTATAGGCAGAGCGTTCTTCCACCGGCGTAATGGTTTGCAGGGTGCGGTAGAAGCGGATCTTGTCGCGGAATCTTCCGCCCAAAAGGTTGATCGCGGGGGTTTGGAGGAGTTTACCGGCGAGATCCCAGAGAGCGATTTCAATGCCACTAGCGGCGGTAACCGTAACACCACCGATTGCGCCGGCACCGGCGCTTTTCATGAGCATTTTTGTGTAGAGCTTGTCGACGTTCAATGGGTCTTCGCCGATGATGAGCGGCTTGAGCTGGGTGAGGATCAGATCCTTGACGCCGGGTCCCCAGTAGGCTTCGCCAATGCCGGAGATGCCCGCGTCGGTCTCGATCTTTACGAGGTTCCAATCCCAGGTGCCCCGGATGATCATGCACTTGACGTCGGTGATCTTGACCTTTTTTAGCAGAGGGGCGGCAAGCGTGTGGAGTGGCAGGGCGGCTGTGGCGATGGCCGATCCGATAAAACTGCGGCGGGAGATCATAGCCGAAAGTGTATCCGAAATATTTACCTGGAAGTTGTTGCGGCTTTTACGTAGGGCGGTTTGACACTGCTGCCGGTGCGGCATTCGGTTGAGTATGCTGCGTACGAGTCTGCATTGTGCAGGCGTTTGTCGGCGCTCAGTGCTTTGATCGTGCTGTCGGTGAACCAGCCCCGGCCATTGTCGAGGATGAAGCTCTTGTCGGGGAAGCCAACGAAGTGCGCCATTTCGTGGAGCATGATGAAGGCGCAAAACTCGCTATCGCTTAAAGCGAAGAAGGCGCGGCGCCCGAGAAAAATACGGTCGCGTGGGATTTTCTTGTCGGGATCAATTTCGCCTTTGCGAAAGAAGCCGTTGGCGAAGGCGAAGGCGATGCGTGGATCGCCGGTGGGATCAGTAACGAAAGCTCCGGCTCCGAGGGCACCGAAGGAGGCGGGCATCAGGAGAGCATCGGCATAGAGGTTGAAGACGCCGAGAATATCCCGTATCGCCTTGTCGCGCTGGATGGGTTTGAGAGTGTCGAGGGCGAAATGGCGATCCACGCGGCTGTTGGCGGAGGTGCGGCCAAGATCGAAGCCCCCGGGAGGAGACATGGCGATCAGGAGGTTGGCTTGCGCGGCATGGATCGCCCTGGCCACGAGGTTGAGGTGAGAGACCAACTTCGAAGCGATGAGCGCCTCCACCGCCGGGTCGATAGGCAGGGTTGAAAAGAGAAGCTGATTGAGGCGGTTGATGGTCTGCTTGCCGGGTTCGATCAACCCATCGGCTCCCTTGATTCCAAATTGTTTGAGCTGAAAATCCGTGATTGCCTTGTTGGTTTTGGGACCGCATTTTCCATCCACGACGAGCGCGACTTTGGGGCCGCCTTGAGCGATTGAAATCTTGTTGAGAGCTTGCTGGATGGTGCGGACGTCGGGATTGAGATTCTTGGCCTTGGGGCCTTGGCCGACAGGCAGATCGATACTGATGAGCTGATCCGTAGATGGGAGAGCGCTTGCGAGCTCATCCTTTTTGCAAAGCCCATCCAGATGCATGATGAGCGGCTGGAGCGTCATGGGTACCCCTCCTGAGACAGATTCCACAACTACAGTAGCGTAGTTAGCTGTTGCGACTGAAGCGCTAAAGCCGCTTTTGGGAGATCGATTTTGCCTGGAGAAATTGCAGCAGATAATCCGGGCCACCGGCCTTGGAATCCGTGCCCGACATGTTGAAGCCGCCGAAGGGATTTGCGCCGACCATGGCACCGGTGCATTTGCGATTGATGTAGAGATTGCCCACGAAAAAGTCACGGCGGGCGCGCTCGATCTTTTCGGGGTTGGTGGTGTAGGCTGCGCCGGTGAGGCCGTATTCGGAGTCGTTGGCAAGTTGGAGGGCGTGGTCGAAATCGTGGGCCTTGGTGACACTGAGTACAGGCCCGAAGATCTCTTCCTGGAAGAGACGGTGGCTCGCCTGAATGTCGGCGATGATGGTGGGCTGAATGAAATAACCTTCGCCGGGGAGCTTGCCGCCGCCGGTGATGAGGCGGCCTTCCTGCTTGCCAATCTCGATGTAATTGAGAATGGTCTTTTGGGCCGTTGCGCCGATGACGGGGCCCATAAAATGGGCGGGGTTATCGGAGGCACCTTGAGTAAGAGCCTCAGTCAGAGGCTTGAGTTTGGCGATGAAAGTGTCGTAGATTTTTTCGTCCACGATCACGCGCGAACAGGCGGAACATTTTTGGCCCTGGAAGCCAAAGGCTGCGGCGACGACGCCAGCGGCTGCGGCATCGAGATCGTGAGCATCCGAATCGACAATGATGGCGTCTTTGCCGCCCATTTCGGCGACCACGCGCTTGATCCATTTTTGGCCCGGCTGTGTTTTAGCGGCGAGTTCGTTGATGCGGAGGCCGACTTCCTTCGAGCCGGTGAAGGAGATAAATCGCGTTTTGGGATGGGAGACGATGAGGTCTCCGACTTCAGCGCCGGAGCCGGGAAGGAACTGAAAGCTCTCGGGCGGAAAGCCGGCTTCGAGGAGGACTTCCATGAATTTTGCGGCGATGGTTGGAGTTTCGCTGGAGGGCTTGATCACGACGGTGTTGCCGGTGACCAGCGCCGCAACGGTCATACCGGCGAGGATGGCAAGGGGGAAATTCCAGGGCGGAATGATAACGCCGACACCGAGGGCAAGGTAGAGCATGATGCCATCTTCGCCGGGCATCTGGACCAGCGGGTCGGGCTTTGCAAGGCGCAGCATCTGGCGGGCATAATAGTCGCAGAAGTCGATCGCCTCGGCGGTATCGGCTTCCGCCTCGGACCAGTTTTTGCCTGCTTCGAAAACCATCCAGGCATTGAATTCGCTTTTGCGCCGCTTCAGGATTTCCGCGGCGCGGAAGAGTTTCGCAGCACGCTCTGCGGGGGGGACGGCGCTCCAGGTGGGGAAGTAAGCAAAGGCCTCTTCGACGGCGCGTTCGGCTTGTTCGGGGTTGGCTTTTTGATGGGTGCCGATGAGTTCCGAGGGGAGGGAGGGATTGAAGCTGAGGAGTTTATCGGGGCCGCCTTTCTCGGGCTTGCCACCGATCAAGAGGTCGTACACTTTGCCGAGTTCCGAGCGGACCTGAACGAGGGCCGCCTCCATGGCGGCCTTGTGCCCAGGCAAAGAAAAATCACGATACGCCTCGTTGACGAAGGTGGGCAACGAATCGGTGTTCATGATGGAGCTCCCTTTTAACCGTCTACCAGGCTGCGTCCGCGCTCGAATATACCTGAGGCTTCGTCAGCGAGCTCGCGGCCACGATCGAAAAGATCGCGACTCTTTGAGTAAAGCTCGTCTCCCTGTTCGCGGAGGCGCTCGCCACTGCTGCGGGCGGCTTTTTTGATCTGAAAGCGGGTTTCTTCGCCTGATTGAGGGGCGAAGAGGAGTCCTGCCGTGACGCCTAGGGCGAGGCCGGAGAGGAACCAAATTACGTCGTCTGAATTTTCACGTGGCATAACTCTTTTATTCTACGGCCTGAAGGAGCGGGATCCAGCCGAGGGTGGGGGGAGCGCGGTAGCGGTAGGGGTCGGTGGTCAGTTTTGAGCCGTCGGACCAGACAGTGATCTGCCCCAAGAGGTCGGTGCGCAGGAGCAGGGTGTGGTGGGCGTTGAGACGGTCGAGCACGAGTGGATGTGGATGATTGAAGGAATTCTGGAAGCCCGAACTCGAGACGGCCAGGGCGGGACGAGTGCGGTCGAGAAAGGCATTTGAACTGGAGCTGCGGCTGCCATGGTGAGCGAGCTTGAGGTAATCGAGAGGCGGAAGAAGAGGGTTCTCCAGCAAACGGGATTCGACACTTTGATCGATGTCGCCTGTGAGGAGGAAGCGCTTGCTGCCATGTTCGAGAAGGAGCACGAGAGAAGTGGAATTCGACTTTTCGAAGTGTTCGTCGCGGGGCGGCCAAAGGACGTACACCTTGAGGTTGCCGAGTTGCGCCTGGTCTCCGGTGGCAAGGTAGCGGATGTGTGTGCCGCGAGCTTCGGCTTTGGCCTGGAGGCGATCCCACAAGCGGCCGTTCACACTTGCGCCGACCCAGAGCTCGCGGGGACGGAAGTTGTCGAGGGTGGCGAGTAGGCCGCCCATATGGTCGAGGTCGCCGTGCGAGGCGATGAGAGTGTCGAGCCGGGAAATCTGGCGGGACCAGAGGTAAGGGGAAACGGTGGATTCGCCGGTGTCGAATTTAGTGGATCGATTGCCACCGCCGTCGAGGAGAGCGAGGTGGCCGGTAGGAGTAGCGAGGAAGATCGAGTCGCCTTGACCAACATCGATCGCAGTGATTTCGAGCAGGCCGGGACGGAGATCGGGGCTTTGCGAATAGGGGTGAGTGACGAGGTAGGCGAAGATGGCGAGCACGGCGGCGATGGGGATTGCGCTGAACCTGGGCAGCTTGCGGGCGACCCAGGCCGTGAGGAGAAGAGCGAGGGGTAGGGCGATGAGAATCCAGGAAGGAGGGTCGGGAATGCGGTCGCCTGGATCCCAGGTGAGGTGCCAGTCGACTACGCTTCTCGATGTGTAGAGAAGCAGTTTAAGTAGGGGAGTAAGTATCGGGCCGATGAGGATGGCGGCGAAGCCGATGGGTACTGCGACAGAGAGGAGAAATACCACGGGCAGATTGGCAGTGAGGCTTGAGAAGCTGAGACGGTGAAAGAAGAGGATGGTGGGGAGGCAAAGGCCAACGAGAACCACTGCGGAGGTGAGGGAGAGATCGATCGACCAGATGGCGGTTTTGAGAATACCTGTCATGAATTGAGCGAGGCGCTTTTCCGGCAGATAGAGCATGCGGCTCAGGGTGCCGACGGCGAGGCGGAGTTCGAGGCGGCGCGAGCCGACGGCTGGATTGCTGGTGTCGAAATTGCGCTCGCCGAGGTGATTGAGCGCGCGCGACCAGAGGGCGGTGGTGCTTTCGATGAGCGGAATGCCGAGGGTCGCGAGAGTGAGAACGGCGAGGAAGGAAAGCTGGAAGCTGGCTTCGAAAAGCTGAGATGGGTCGAAGAGGAGATAGGCGATGGCGACGGCGGCGAGCAGGTTGAGGATGCGGCCGCGGCGGTAGAAGTGTCTGGCGGCGAGGAAGAGCAGGTAGCCGCCGGCGGCGCGTACGACGGGCGCCGTGAGATCGCAGATGAGGGCGTACGCGACGGCGAGAATCGCGCAGATCACGTAGGCCTGCATGGCGCGGAACTGCAGCAGGCGGAGCAGCCAGAAGACAGCACCGGCAAGTACGGTGATGTGGATGCCCGAAATCACGATGGCGTGATAGGTGCCGGTGCGGCGGTAGTTATCGGTCCAGGAATCTTCGAGTTTGGCGTTGTCGCCAAGCAGCAACGCGCCTAGCATGGCGTTCAGATAGCGATCGCCTTGCGCAATCCATTCGATGCGCTTGAGGAGCCAAGCGCGCAAACGATAGATGAGGGCTTGCGCCACGCCGCCGCAATTGGTGCCGCTCTCGACGATGGCTTCGTTGCGCACGATGCTGGCGCTCCAGAAGATGTCGCGATGCGCGAAGTAGCGCTCGGCATCGAAGTTGCCAGGGTTGCCGGAATTGTGTACGGCGCGGATGCGGAGTGGAAGCTGGAGTTGTTGCCCGTAGCTCCAGGCGGGCGTGGGCTCATCGGGCTTGAGGTAAAGGCTGACGCGGAGGCGAGCGCCGGGGGCGGCCTTGAAGAGGAAGAAGAGCCGTTCGGCTTCGCGCTGCGGGAGTGAGTCGATGCAGCCGTTGAGCCTTACGACTTCGCGGGGTTCCACGTCGATGATGGGCTTAGGTGTCTGCTCGACTCTCGATGCGCTGGCAATGGCGATCCAGAACAGAATGGCGTTGCCACTGACAAATGCCGCCAGGAATTTTTTGAGGTGGCTGGCGAGGAACCAGAATAGTGCGCTGGCGGCGGCGCAGGCGAAGGCGAGAGTTGGATCAAAGCCGAGAATTCTGACAAAAAGGATGCCGCAGACGACCGCGATCAGCGGTGGTATCAGCGGCTCATGGAGTCTTCTGGAAATAGATTCGAAGTTGGATGGTGAGGGAGATTCATCCATCACAGGTAGAGTGTGGAGGGGCGGGGAATGCTCTCAGAGAATTCTAGAGTTTCGGTGAGCGGCGGCTGCCGTGCCAGATGTGCAGGATGTCGATTCGCGGCTGGGGTTCGACGACCCGGTAGTAGATCACAAAGGGAGAATAGTGAATTTTTCTTGCCTTGGTTCTGACTTCGTGGAATGAGCCCATGCGCGGGTAAACTTCAAGGAAGTCAATCTGATCGAGAAGTCCGGGGAAAAACTGCTCTGCTCCGCCCGGAAAGTTCAATTCCGCGTAAACCGTTACTTCTTCGAGGTCGGCTAGGACTTCTTTGGTGTAACGGACTAATACGCCATTTGACGATCATTTCCTGTACTTCTTCGCGGGTGTAAACATTGCCCTCCTCGGAGTCTTTCAGTCCGCGGTCGATGGCGGCGAGGACTTCCGGATCGTCGTCGTTGGGGATAGGAACTTCTTGTGTCAAGTCGAGATACACTTCAGCCATAACTTTACGGTAGCGGAAACCAGGGTCGAATGCTAGGCGGCCATTTCAGCGCGGGTCTTCTGGATTAGCGCAATGTATTGGCGGGCGCGTTCGATGAAGACTTCGTATCTGCCTTCCTTGATGGTTTGGGCATCGATCAATTCGCCGCCCACGGCGACCGAGCAGGCACCGGCGCGGAGGAAGTCGGCAGTGGTATCGAGATTGACTCCGCCGGTTGGTGCCATTTCGATTTGCGGGAAAGGACCTTTGAGGGCCTTGATGTACTTGGGGCCACCGACGTTGCCGCAGGGGAAGACTTTGACGATGTCGGCACCGGCGTCCCAGGCGGCGGAGACTTCGGTGGGGGTAAGTGCGCCGGGAAGAATGACTTTGGAGTAACGGCGGGCCATCTCGATCGTCTTGAGGTTGAGCGCGGGAGTTACAAAGAACTCGGCACCAGAGAGCATGCAGATGCGGCAGGTTTCCGGGTCGAGGACAGTGCCCGCTCCCAGGGTAATTTTGTCGCCGAACTTGGCGGCGATCGCTTCAAGGGCTTTGATCGCGCCGGGGACGGTCATCGTAATTTCGGCTGTAGTGATGCCGCCTTCGTAGAGCGCTTCGATAGAGCGGATGGCGGCTTCGGCGGTGGCCGTGCGGACGACGGGTACGATGCCGACCGAGAGGAGGTTGGAGAGGATTTGGTGTTTCGTCATTGCGAATCGCTTACTAAGGTTAGCTTAGCGGCGATTCGCAATGACGAGGACGGACTATTTCTTGCGGCGGAGCGTGATGAGGGTGACTAATGCACCGGCGGCGAGGACGAACGTGGAAGGTTCGGGGATGCCGGCAGCATCTGCTGCAGCGGCGTTTGATTCGACGACGATGTTGTCGATGCCGAAGGATTCGTCCGAACCACCCTGCGAGTTTGGGAAGGCGAAGGCAAAGACTGCCGATGAGGCTGTGTGACTAAAAGTGATGGACGAGATGCGGCGGGCGGAATCGCGAAAGCCTGAATTATAGCCGAAGTTGGGGAGAGCGAAGGCGGTAAATGCAGGAGTCAAGAGCGTGCCTGGGCCTACACCCAGATTGTCCGCCGGAAAGTAATTTCCGATGAGAATGGAAGCTGAGATGAGGTCGACGCCGTCCGCCCTCAGGTGAAAGATGTCGCTGCCAATATCGACAGAATCCCAGAGCGCAAGATCGAAGCTTAGAGTGAGAGTGGTGTGTGCCGCAAGTCCCGTGAGCGTGAGTAGGGTTGAGGATATGCCGGCATTCCGCAGGTGGTTGGCACCGAAGCCGAAGGCGCTGAGGCCACCGGTGGTCTCAATTGCGCCGGCACCGGTCCAGCCGGCTGGAAGCGGGCCCCCGGCCTCGAAGTTTTGTTGGTAAATCACCGCGCCGGGCAGGCTGAGAGCCCCGAGGAGCGTTGCGAGTAAAAGAGTTGGTTTCATAGGAATAATCCCTCTACTCCTCGATAGTGCAGAATGTGGCGGGAGTGGACCCAAAAAACTTAATATTGTGGTCCAGGGTCCGGACGGTTTGCACTTTAGCCGATGAGGGAGAACTCCTTGTTGCCTGATAAACTCGTCTGGACAAGATGGATTACGTGGTCGCCGAGCGTTTACTCGAAGATTGGGGTCGCGGAGAGAGGGAAGCTCTGGATCGTCTGATGGGCCTTGTCTATCACGATTTGCACCGGATGGCGGCGGGGGTTCTACGCGGGGAATCGACTACCAATCGCACGCGGCCGACGTCGCTCGTGAATGAACTGTATCTCGAACTGCAGAAGCAGGGGCGGCTCGAAACGCAGGGGCAGAAACACTTCTTCAGCATTGCGGCATTTCTGATGCGGCAAATTCTGGTAAGCCACGCCCGCAAGCGGAATTCGCTGAAGCGGGGAGCGGGGTTCAGCATAGAATCGCTATCCACCGTGCTGGAGCAAGGGATCGACTGGCGGGAGCAGCCGGAGATGATCCTTGCGCTGAACGATGCGCTGGCGAAGCTGGAAGAGTTTGATCCGGTGAAGGCGGCGATTGTCGATATGCGTTTCTTCGCCGATCTCTCGATCCAAGCGACGGCTGAGGCGCTAGAACTTTCGCCTACGACAGTGAAGCGTCACTGGGCGGTCGCACGGGTGTGGCTTTATGAACAGTTGCAGGGTGAGAAATGAAAAGCGAAACCTGGCGCCGCATCGACGATTCGCTAGCCGATGCGCTGGAATTGCCTGTCGAGGAGCGGGAGGCGCTACTTGCCTTGCGGCTGGGGGACGATGGGGAGGCGATGCGTGAGGCGCTGAAGATGGTGAGGCAGGCTGAGAATGCGGAGCATTTGTTTACGCATTCGCCGCTTGCCGCATGGTCCGGGTTGTCGGCTGGTTCGAGGTTGGGACCCTGGGAGTTAATCAGGCCCCTGGGAACTGGAGGCATGGGGGTTGTGTGGCTGGCGCTGCGCGTGGATGGGCAGGCGACGATGATGGCGGCCATCAAGTTGCTGCCACCTGCCCTTAGCGGGCCCCTGCGTGGGGATAACAATTTGTTGCAGCGCTTCTTGATGGAGAAGGAGATTCTGGCCCGGCTGCAGCATCCGAATATTGCGCGCCTGCTCGAGGCGAGTGCGGGCGAGGGGGACACTCCGAACTTTGTAATGGAGTATGTGGAAGGTGCTCCGCTGATGGAGTATCTCGAGGCGCGCGCGTTAGATCGCGCGGCGCGGCTCCGTCTGTTTCTAAAGATCTGCGAGGCGGTGCAGTACGCACATTCCAATCTGATCATCCATCGCGACTTGAAGCCGCAGAACATTCTGGTGGATCGTAGCGGTGAGCCGAAGCTGCTGGATTTTGGAATTGGGAAGATTCTGAACGATCCGACCTGGGATGTTTCGATTACGTTGCAGCGGGCATTTAGTCTCGACTATGCGAGCCCGGAGCAGATTCGCGGAACAAGTATCGGCACGGCGGCGGATATCTATTCGCTGGGGCTGATTCTGTTTGAGATGATGAGCGGCGAGCGGGCGCGGCGCTGGAACGATAAGGCGCTGGGTGAGGTGTTGGCGGAAGTCGACCGATTTGAATTGCCTCTTCGGGCGGGCTTGGGCCCGGACCTGGCGGCCGTGCTGGGTAAGGCGACGGCGCAGCAAGAGTTCCGGCGCTATCGGAGTGCGGGTGATTTTGCAGACGATGTGGAGCGGTTGCTCGACGGGCGTCCGGTGGAGGCGCGTCCGGCGGGGCTGCTGTATCAGGCGAGTTGTTTTGCAAGACGGAACCAGCAGGCGGTGCTGGCTTCTGCCTTTGCATTGTCGATGATTTGTATTTTTGGAGTTTGGGGTTGGTTGTCAGCGCGACAGGCGAGTTTTGATCGCGCACTGGCGGTGCAGCGGTCTGGGCAGTTGCAAGTTGCACTGGATGCCGAACAGGTGGCGCGGAAGGCTGGTGAGCGGCAGCGTAAGTCTGCGGAAGAGCAGGGAGAATTGGCCCGGCTTTCCGGCGTTTTGGCGCTGAACCGCGAGCAGCAGGCTGAAGCGCGTTTGCAGGATTTGCTGCAAATCTTCGATTCGTTGATCAGTTCCGCGCGTTGGGATATTGCGATCCTGCCCGGTGGTATGAGGGTAAGCATCAAGCTCATGGAAAATGCGCTGCGACAGATTGAGATGCTGGAGCCTAGTCAGGCAACACGGCCAAACCTGTTGCTGTTGCGGGCCGAGGCGAATAGGCAGCTTGCCGAGCTCTATGGCGGTAGCAATAGCAACGTCGGCGACCGGCAGAGCAGTGTACTGCATCGGGAAAAGACCGCAGCATTGTGGTCGGAGTTGCATCGATTGGACCCGGCGAAACTGGATTGGGAAGCAGCGCTTCTCGATGCACGGTTCCGGCTAGCTCTGCCGCAACTGCCAAAAATTGAGGGTTCGTATGAGGGCGGGTGGAAAGAATTTACGCAAAGTTTTGAGGATCTCAACAAGCGCATTCCAGATCGCCGAATCATGGGGCGTAACGTGGGCACCTTCTACTTTTCCCGTTCGGCCGCCTATGATAGCCAGGATCTGCGGATCAAATCCGATCTGGAAGCCGCGCTGAAATATTTTGAGCGGGGGGAGAATCAAAGTTTGTATGACGGAATAGCGCTGAGAGATCTCGCTCTCACGCACAAGTATTTAGCAAATGCGCCTGGCATGGAAACTGAGCCAGGCTTAGAGCATGCCAATGAGGCTCTTCGTTTAGACCGGATCCGGAGCGGAAAGAATCCGGGCGATGCGAGTGCGCGGCTGGATCTTGCCTTTAGCGTGGGTGCCATCGCCGATGCGCAACAGAGAGCGAAACAGGAAATAGCTGCGCACGGGGCTTATCGCGAGAGCTACGAGATACGCAAGGGCCTGGCGGTGGCGGATGCGAGCAATGTATTTGTGCTCCGTTCTTTGCTCTATCCAATCCGGGAGTATGGGGTATTGTCGGTGAGTTTGAAGGACTGGAATGCGCTCGAAGTGGCGATCCGGGAGTTTGACTGGGTG
>JBKJSR010000617.1:0-8421 GCA_046594355.1 Bryobacter sp. | reverse complement strand
AGTAGAGCTTGCCGTCTTTTTCGACGACCGACATGCCGGCGGGAGCTTCGGCTTTTTCGTCGGGTTTGCCATCGATCATACGCTGAATTTTGGCGTTCTCAGCCTCGGTCAATTTTGAGAAGCCGAAGGCGGTGGAGCGGTAGACAACGGGGGTTCCGTTTTCAACGTTGCGCCACGCGGCGTCGGAGATTTTGGTGGCGTTGAAGGGGACGCCGAGAGGGCGGCCATCGGGATGGCGCTTGACGGCGGCAACCTTAGGATCGGGCTTGGAGGCCGCTGCGGGCTGGGATTGAGCCAGGGCAATTGCAAGAGCGGCGCTGATGCCTAGTGTGAGTAAACGTATCATGAGAACCTCTGAATCTAGCGTGACGATTCCCAGTAGCAGATGGGACCGAACGCGTAGGAATAAGAAACTTTTTTGTGGCCATCCGCTACGGTTCCAGCCGGGGAAGAATCTCCGGGGAGGCAACCCTTACGGCCACCACCGATGTCTGGCCCTGGAGCGGGACGAACATTCTCTGGCGGGCGCTGCAAGGCTGGCGCGGGGGTAGCGAAAGCATTGGAATTTACATTGGAATTCATGCGTTCGGCGGGTGCCTGCGATGCAGAATCCTGAATGCGCGGGCGGAGCTCATCCATGGAGCGGGTAAGGGGCTTGCCTTCCCACTCGAAAGTGATTTCCTTCTGGTTTGCAGCCAGCAAGGTGAACTCGCCGATTTTGTCTCCCAGTTTGTAGCCTTGCTGTTGGCCACCGTCGGGAGATATGAAGACTGTTGGACCCATTCCAAGATCCATGACGCCGTAGACTCCGGGAAAGTTTGGCATTTTCTTTGGCGGAGGCTCGGGCAGCTTCTCGATGACGATGTTGGGATTGCGGTCGCGGGCAAAGAGGAACTTCTCGGCGAGTTCGATGTATTGACTCGACTGGAGCTTTGGCGGGGGCGAAGCCACGGGCGTAGTTGCGGGTGCGGCCAAGAGTGGGGAAATTGGGCGGACTGCTAGGAGCATGGCTTCGCGCTCACGCGCTTCGACCCAGCGGCGGCGCATTTCAAAGCCCCCGGCAACAAGGACGGCAAGCAGGACCAGATTGAGAAGAATGATGGAACGGTTCATCCGCGATTTGCTCCTTGAGCCGCTGGCAGCAACTTGGCGGGGGCAAGGCCGACGAAAGTCAAAGTGACGTTGATGCGCTTTTGTTTAGAGTCGGGGCTGGAGATGCGCAAGTCGCGCCAGGCGAGGAATTCAGGTTGAGAAGCAATGTCGGTAAGAAGATTGGCTAGCCCTTCGATCTGGCAATCGAAAGTCACATTCAAGGAGATCTCCGAGTAGCTGCCGCTGGGTTGTACCGTGCCGATGTCGGTGCCGCGAATTTCAACGGCAGGGCCCTGAACGCGGGCGATGCGGCGGAAGATCTGATTCAGGAGAGCCTGGGCCTGGGCAGGAGTGTCGGCCTGAATGAGGCGCTTTTCCCAAACGGCCAGACTTGCATCGGCATTCTTTTTGGCATCCTGACGGCTGGGGAGCGTTGCGGCTGTAGCGCGGGAGCGGTCAAGACGGATGCGGGCTGCGTCAATCGCCGCAGCATGATCGATGATGGGTGCGACCGAAGTTGAGGGCTCCGTCCAGAAATAAACGGCTGCGGTAATGATCAGAGCGGGGATTAAGCCGATGAGGAGGCGGCGCTCGCGTTCACTGAGTTTTTTGATCATGGCCTGACTCCAACGGGCAGCGGCGGGGCCGGAGCAATGCCGGGGGGCAGCATGAGACGGGGTGCGCTAGACGGAGGGCCCGCAGGAAGCTGGACAGGTGGCCCGGACGGCTGGTTTGTGGGTAATTCGCGTTTGGTGCGGATCTGGAAGATTTCCTTGCCCTGAGCGTTGCGGCTGGGCGGAGACGAGAATTCGGAATCACGCAGGAGAGGAGAACTATCGAGGAGTTTGAGAAGTTCGAGGGACTGCTCCACTTCGCCTACGAGCCCGATATCGGTGCGGGTCATGTCCATGCGCGAAACAAAGGAAGTAGCGGGCATGATGCGAGTGAGTTCGCGGAGGGATTCGAGATCCTGTCGCGGGTGGTCCGCGATGGTGCCGAGGAAATCGAGTTTCTTTTGGGCCGCGACGATTTGGGAGTCGAGAGTGCGGACATTGGCAAGGCGCGGCTGCAGCTTGGCGATTTCGCCATCGAGGAGACCGAGCAGGCGCTGATTTTCGTAATTCTGATAATAGGCGAGGGTCAGGCCTATAGCCATCAGAAGAACGAGGAGCACAATGGTTGGTACCCAGCGCCAGGGAGAAGAGGTTTTGCGCCGATCCACCGGCAGCAGATTAAGCGAGAGAGCTTGTGAAGGCAGTGCACCGGCGAGCGAGGCGGCATAGGCGACAGGGCTGCTAATCTCCAGCTTTTCAGCCTGAGGTAACAGCGATGCGAGACGAGCGATGGGGGCGTCTTCGGGCAGGCGGATTTGAGCGGAGGAAGAGGAGATGGCGCGGTCGGAACTGGCTGGAAAACGAACGCAGTAAATGGGAAAGGTTTTGGTTTCGGCGTAGAGCTGGAGGCCGCTTTCGTCTTCGTCCACGGCGAGGAACTGTTCGGCGGGCGGCGCTTGGAGAATGCGCATTGCGGAGTAGATCGCGGCTGCCGGGGTGAGGAAGGATGCGACGGCGATACCGGCTTCGTCAAAGAGGGAAGCATAGTCTTCGATCACGGCGTTGCGGGCGATTGCGAGTGAGAGATGAGATTGGTGGGGGGCGGAAAGTCTGCTGAAGGAGTGGGCGGCTTCTTCTTCCGGAAAGGGATGCAGGCCGTCGAGCTGGTAGCGGACAGCGGCGGCGAGTTCGTTGTCGGGCACACCGGGCAACGCGAGAGAACGCGAGATGCAATCGCCCGAGGGCAGGACAACGGTTGCGGAAAGATGAGTGATTTTGTGTTTGTCGAGGAAGGCCTGGAAATCGGCACCCCATTCGGCGGAGGGCCGCTCGCGGTAGCGGAGGATCTCCAGCGTATCGAGGATCCGGATGCCAGCGGGGCGCACCACAGTGAGGGTGACCTGGAGATTCTCCGGGCCGATTTCGACGCCGAGACCGGTGCCGAAGCTGCGCCACTTCTGGAAGAAGGGGATCGCAGTCTGGTGCGGAATTTCAGAGGCGAAGACAGGAGTATCGGCAGTCATTGTTTGGTCCCGGACAGGGGGGGAGGCGTGAGCCAGACGGCGTTGGAACTTGCCACATCGCTGAAGGCCTGATCGTACCAGCGCAGGTGAGTCCAGGGGCTGATCCACATGTATCTAAAGTTGGGCGTTGTGTATTTCAGAAGGAGCGAAACGGTGCGGCGGGTCTCAGACAAAGTGCCATTGGGCGTGCGGACCCTGGCAGTGGCGCGAATCTGAAAAACGTCGCCCAGGTCGGCACGCAGCGCAGCCGAGCCGGTACCGCCACGGAGACTTTGGAGCTGATTCACAACTACGAATGGGTCGAAGGTCTGGCGGCGAATTTCGGCAAATTGACGGGCAATCGCGGGATCCATGCCGAGCGCGACAAGCAGGCTGGGATGAACGCTGAACGGATCGATGCCCTGGCTGGCAATGATGTGGGGGGAGATGCAGTCGATGAGGCCGCCCAGATTGATCAAGCGACCATCCGGCATGCGGCTATAGCGTCCGTAAAGTAATTCTGAGGTGATACCTGGCACAAGAAGTAACTCTTCAACATTTTCCATAGACGCGAGCGGGAGCCGAAAAGACGGAGCCTGCAAAGAATTCTGTAAAGAAGGGGCCAGTGCAATCTGCCCACCGGAGTAAGCCTGATGGACGATGGCGTGGGCGGATTCAGGCGTTTCGCCAAGCGTCAGGAGGAGCCCATGGAAAGCACTCGCATTGAGGCTGCGGAGAGGCAGCTTGCCGTTTTCGGAAATCAATTCGACGAGTGTGTCGCCGAATTCTTCCTGAAAGTAAAGACGGCGGCGGCCGGCGAAGCGCTCAGCAGGGGAGCCGCCGGAGCCGTCGTTGGAATTTCGAATTTGATAGAGAGTGCGTTCCACGGCACCGCGGGCGAGGTAATAAGCACGCACGCTCTCCTGGGTGGAGATGCCGCGCTCGGCTTCAGCACGTACGGTATCGGCGATAGAAAAGGCGATGGCTGAGAGAGCGGCGGTAAGCCAGAGGACGGCGAGGAGGGCTGTGCCCTTCGATGAGCGTTTAGAGGTTGGGGTCATCGAGGTTGTTGTTGCGGACGAAGAGCGGCGCAAAGACGGTTGAAGGCTGTATCTGATTTGCCTGAAACTTGACGGGTGCCATTTCGATGCGGATGGCGGAAGGCCATTCGGGGAAGCCCCAGTCGGCAGTCCAGATCTCACTACCGGATTCGCGATCGATGCGGCGGAAAGAGAAGAGGCAGCGTTCGAGACGATCGGCAAGAATGTAGGACGAGTCGGAGGTGAGGAAGGGCAGTGTGCAGGTGGCGGTGAGCATGCGCTTGCCCAGGTAGGGGCGCTCGTTGAGAAGCAGCCGGAAGCCTCCGTTCGGGCTTGGTGCAGTGAAGAGTTCGACGATCTGTGGACGGCCGCGAGAGCCCTCGGTCAGAGAATAGGAAGACAGAAAACGCATTGCGCTTACCGAGCCCATGATGCCGACTGGTTTGCCTGCGCAGGGGGTGACGACCGGGATGAGGCCATTAAGAATTTGATCGAGGGCCCGCTGCGAGGATATGATGCGGCGGTTGAAGTCGACCTTGGCGTCGATCTTGTTCAGTGAGGTGAAGGCTACGTTAAGGACAAGGCCCATGCTGGCGGAAATCGCGCCAAACAAGGTGACGGCGAGTAGTAACTCGATGAGAGTCATACCTGTCTCTCGGTGGCGGCGGCGAGTGAGCGAAGGGGCTGTCATCGTTGCACCGTGGTGCGGAAGGATTCCAGTTGGAGGGTGCGGCGGCGGGAACCGGACTGGAGCCAGGTCTCGAGGCGCACGCGTTCGAGGCGGTCTCCGGTAGATTGGCCGACGGGGCCGAAGGGAAGGATCTGAGCCCGCCAGCCGGCAATGGGTTTTTGAGTGGCATCGAGTTCGAGGCTGCCCTCGAGGATAGAGTTGCGCGGCAAGTTCTGAATCGAAAGCAGCTCGTCCATTTTGTGTTTGGACAGGAAAGTGAGGCGGTCGATGTCGTTGGTGCGGAAGAGATTGGAAGTGGAGACGGAGAGATTGGCAAGCAGGGCGGAAACAGCCACGGCGAGGATGATCGTAGCGACTAGAACCTCAAGGAGGGTGAAGCCGCGCTGGGACTTATTTCGCATCGGGTAAACGATCCAGGACTTTGGCGATACCGGTAATCGGGTCGAGCTTGATCTGACGCAGGGAGCCACGGGGGTTTTCGAGTTCAATCACAAGCTGAGGAGGTGCGCCATTGGGGTAAACGATGATGTAGCGATCGCGCTTTTCTTCATCGAGGAAAAGAGCGGGGAGGATACGGCGGATGCGGATGCCGGGAGGGATGTCGAAAATTTGATCACGGCGCGATTCGGCGGCACGCAGGACGATGCGGTTTTGTGCCGGCTGAATGGAGAGTTGCACTGGGAGTTGGCGGCGGTCCGCAGTTGTGATGGCGATGTTGATAGCGGAGGCCACGGTGGAAGAGGCGCTGCGAAGGCGCAGGCCATCGAGACCGGCCGTGAAGGACGGGAAGGCCAGACCCGCCATGAGCCCGATGATGCCGACAACGACGAGCATCTCGATGAGGGTGACGCCAGACTGTGAGGAGCGCTTGCGCATTTAGCGACTGCGGGAAGAATTGATGTCGGCATTGATGCCGGTACCGGCGGGCTGACCGTCGGCGCCGAGAGAAATGATTTCGGGTTCGTCGGGAAGGTCGCCGGGAAATTTATAGACGAATTCCCTGCCCCAGGGGTCGAGCGGCACATCGGCCTGGAGATAGGGGCCATCCCAGTTGGTGACATCGGAAGGCTTGGTGCGGAGTGCAACGAGGCCCTGCTGGGTAGAGGGGAAGTTGCCTGTGGAATTTTTATAGAGCAGAAGCGCCTGATTGAAGCTGTTGATCTGAGTGCGGGCCGCAGTGACTTTGGCACCGTCGGCGGCCTTGAACAAACGAGGGCCGACGATGGAGGCGAAGAGGGCGATGATCGTCACGACGACGAGCATTTCGATGAGCGTGACGCCAGCCTGGCGAGTGAGGCGCCGGCGGGTGGTGAGTGTTTGTGAGTTCATGACTTAGATTGCAACCTCATTGATGCTGGTGATGGCGAGGAGCATGCTGAGAATCAGCGCTCCTACTACGATGCCCATTGTAAGGATGAGCAGTGGTTCAAACAAGGAAGTGAAGCGCTTGACGGCATCGCGGGTATCGTTTTCGTAGATGTCTGCCATGCGGGTGAACATTTCGTCGAGCTTGCCGGTTTCTTCACCGACGCTCAGCAGATGCGAGGCGAGCGAAGGAAATTGCCCGCAACGGCGCAGCGGCACAGCGATGCCTTCACCGCGTTTGACGCCTTGGGCGACGGATTCGAGAGCCTTTGAAATGCGCAGGTTGCCGAGGGTGCCGCCGGCGATCTGGATCGATTGCACGAGCGGTACCGTATTAGAAACCAGCGTGGACATAGCGCGGGCGAAGCGGGCGGTTTCCGCCTTGCGGAGCGCGTCGCCGAGGAGGGGAACGCGGAGGCGGAAGTCGTCCCACCACCAGCGTCCGGCTGGAGTGCGGATGTAGCTGAAAAATCCGGTGGTTGCGGCGATCAGCACAATCGCGATGAGCCAGCCCCAGGCCTGGAGGAATTCGCTGGTGCGCAACATGATGAGTGTGGGAAGGGGGATCACCATGCGGCCGCCTTCGAAGATGGTGGCGAATTTGGGAACGACGTAATACATGAGAACGACGATGGCACCGATGCCGACAAGGCCGAGCAGGAGAGGATACATGAGCGCGCTGATGATGTAACCACGAAGCTCGTCGCGGTTGCGTTCAAAGTTGGAGAGGCGCTGAAAGACCATGGCAAGCGAGCCGGAAGCTTCACCGGCACGAACCATGTTGATGTAGAGATCGGAGAAGTAGGCAGGGTGCGTGGCGAGGCTGTCGGCGAGAGCTTTGCCGCCCTTGAGAAGACGGAGGATATCGAGCACGACGGAACGAAAGGCGGGCCGCTCGGTGAGTTCGCTGACGATGGAGAGAGCGCGGTCGATGGGGATGCTGGAAGAAAGCAGGGTCGCGAGTTCCTGTGTGAAGAAGAGAACATCGCGGCGCTTGCCGCCACCGAATTCAGGGAGCTTGAGCTCGAAGCCACCGGATTTTTCGAGACCGATGTAGGTAGGGGTAAGCCCTTGGCGGCGGAGTTCGGAGGCAACGAGTTTCTCGTTCTCCGCAGTGTAACTGCCACTGCGGGATTTGCCATCTACCGTAACTGCGCGGAACTGGAAAGTAGTCATTGCAAGCGTTAAAATTCCTGGGTGACGCGGATGACTTCTTCGGCGGTCGTCATACCCGTAGCAACCTTGTGCCAGCCGTCTTCGCGGAGGTTTTTCATGCCGTTGCGGCGGGCGGCTTCGTTGAGGATGCTGGCATCTTCATTGCGCATGATGAGGCGGCGGATCTCTTCGTTTAACTGCATCAACTCGAAGATCGCGATACGGCCATGGTAACCCGTGCCAGAACACTTCTCGCAGCCGTGACCCTTGTAAACCGGTACCGTGCTGCCGTCGTAGGATGTGGTTTCGCCAGCGAGTTCCTTGCAGGACTGGCAGATGCGGCGGACCAGGCGCTGGGCGAGGATGGCGACGATCGAAGAGGTAAGAAGGTAGTTCTCGACACCCATGTCGGTAAGGCGGGTGATGGCGCTGGGAGCGTCGTTGGTATGCAGCGTGGAGTAAACGAAGTGGCCCGTGAGAGCGGCGCGGATGGCGATGTCGGCGGTTTCGCGGTCGCGAATTTCACCGACCATAATGACGTCCGGATCCTGGCGGACGATGTGGCGAAGACCGGCTGAAAAGGTAAGGCCGATTGCGGGATTGACGTGAATCTGATTGATCCCATCCATCTGATATTCGACGGGGTCTTCAATGGTAATGATCTTGCGCTCGGTACGATTGGCGCGTTTGAGGGCTGAGTAGAGAGTGGTCGATTTACCACTGCCTGTGGGGCCGGTGACGAGGAAGATGCCGTGGGGCATTTCTGTGTATTGCTCCATCAGCATGAGCATTTTGTCGTCGAAGCCAAGGCTGCGGAGGTCGTAGAAGCCGGTGGCGGAGCGGTCGAGAATACGCATGACGACGCTTTCGCCGTAGAGGGTGGGGAGAGTGGAAACGCGGAGATCGACTTCGCGGCCGAGGGTCTTGATCTTGATGCGGCCGTCCTGCGGCAGGCGGCGCTCCGCGATGTTGAGCTTGGCCATCAGCTTGAGACGCGAGATGAAGGCCGCCATCATCTCGCG
>JBKJSR010000427.1:0-3957 GCA_046594355.1 Bryobacter sp. | reverse complement strand
CCCCGATTGTCCGGCAACGCCTTGTTGCGTTTCAAGCCACGATAGACTTGATGAATCGCTTCCCGCACCGTACCCGCATCCATCTTGGCGTGAACATTACCCATGGTGTCGGCGCTGGGCAGGGGTTGGCTCAACCATCGCTTCCAGAACCCGGAGGCACCAGACATCTCCAACGCGTTGAGGCTTCCCAGCCGCGCCCAAAACAAAGCCATGGAGGCTTTGACGACCGTAACCGTGGAGATACGCGGCTTCGGCCTACGGTCGGTAATGGAGGCAATGAGAACGTCCGAAAACCGGAACACCTTGTCCGAATATGCGATCAAACGCCGGAGAATGTCAGGGCTTCCTTTCTCGAAGACGCTTCCATTCCAGTTCGGACACCTCTTCGATGAGGCGTTGCATCTCCTGATAGTCGCCAACGGCCTGGCGCACGCGGTCCCGCCAGGCGAGGGGAACGCATATCTGGCGCAATTTGCCGGCTTGGCTCTGCACCAGGTACAACGACTTGTGTAATTCGCCGGAGACGCAATGGCAGTTGGATTTGCCGCACTTGCCGGCACGTTCCGACAAAGTGCCACGAAGAAACAACTGGGCCGCTGCCAGTTGGGCAATGCGGGAGTGGAAACTGCGTTCGGCCGCAGAAAATTTGGCGCGGTGGAGCAGCTCAGTCATACCTTGAATCAGATATCATTCAAGACGGGAGCCGAAAGCAAGCGCAAACTGACAATGTGAATATGCTCCGGAGTCGCTCTCAGGTCAAACCAACAATGGAATCAAAAGTTTGGGCTAAGGAAAAATCTTAAGCCTAGGTCCATCAGCAACATGCAGAACCCCTTGATCGAACTCAGCCACTCCCTGGCAACCACGGTAGCCGCCGCTTCCGCTTCCGTTGTCGCCGTCTCGGCCCGCAAAAATGGTTACCAAAGCGGTATTTTGATTGATAGCAATCGTATCCTGACAGTCGATCACGGCGTCGAGATAGATGAGGAGATTCAAATCCTCCTCCCTTCCGGTCAGGTCGCAGCCGCATCCCTCCTCGGCCGCGACTCCGGAAGCGATCTCGCACTCCTTCAACTGACAACTCCCTACGAGGATGCCCCCGTTCTTGCGCTGGCCGGTGGTGCGAGTTTGGGCGAATTGGTGATCGTCATTTCCCGATCTCCTGAAACTGGTGCCAATGCCTCGCTCGGTATGCTGAGTGCCCTCTCTGGTGCCTGGCGCACCTGGAAGGGAGGCAAGCTCGATCATTTCCTCAGACTCGACTTGCCTCTCTACCCCGGCATCTCCGGTTCTGTCGCCCTACGTGCCGACGGCACGGTACTTGGCTTGATCACTTCCGGCCTTACGCGCGGTGCGGTGATGGTAATCCCCGCCTCCAACTTGCATCACTTCGTCGAAACGATTGAGGCGCACGGAGAACTCGGCGCCGGCTACCTTGGCGTTGGTTTGCAGCCGGTGCCACAACCGGCGGGGATGATCGTTCTCAGTATCGAGCCCAACTCTCCGTCCGCTGCCGCCAATCTAATGGTCGGTGATGTAATTCTCTTCATCGGCGGTGAAGCTGCCGCCGACTTCTCGATCATCCAGGAATTCCTCGAAGCTCCGCATGTCGGCCAGCAAGTTCCGCTCCGCGTGTGCCGCGCAGGCAACGAACTGGATCTCCAAATCGAAATCGGCCGCCGCCCCACATCGCGGAGAATTGCATGATCACGCCCGGCTCCGGCGAAATTGCCGGGCAACTGCGCATCAATGAAGGGCGAACGGGCTCAGGCTCTGGTGTCGTCTGGAATCGGCAGGGCCAGATCGTTTCGAATGCTCATGTAATTCGCGGGGAGAATGTCGAAGTGGAGTTTGGGGGTGGCGACGGTGTAAGAGCCAAGCTTGAGGTGCAACGAGGTCCTCTGCCCGCGCCCGTCTGGGCCGATTCCTTACAACTTCGCAAAGGAGACAACGTCCTCGCTGTCGGCAATCCGCTTGGCTTTGTCGAACACGCTCTTCAGCCCGAAGTTCCTCCGATCCCTGGCATTACAATCGAGCCGGTGGCTTTCCAGCTCGCCTCGCGATCTGCGTTTGGGTTGCGCATCCAACAGATTGTGCCCGGCAGCGAAGCGCAAGTTGCTTCGCCGCTCGCGGGAGACGTCATAATTGGAGCAGACGGTAAATTGTTTTCGTCACCAGACGATTTATTCGACCGTCTCAACAAGGGAGGGCTAGTGCAGCTTAAGTTTCACCGCAGCGGCAAGGTGGTCCCACGTGAAGTCGCGATACCGTTGGGTCCAATAGCGGATGGGAGGCTTTCGGCAGCAGCATGACACGCGTACGCATCGACGCATCGAGCCCCGTGGTCGAGGCTGGTCTTCGGGCTGTGCTCGAACAGCAAATTGGCTTCGAAATGGCAAGATCGGGTGAGCTGGCCGATGTATTGCTTTCCGACCGTCACTTTGACGAAGTCGATAACGACCCACCGCCACTCCCGGTTGTGTTGCTCACCGACCAGCCGCCCTCAAACATGTTGCGTCAGGGTGCCCGTGGGGCACTGCCTTCGAACGCCAGTCCGATCGAAATCCGCGCCGCCCTCGAAGCTGTGGCGGCCGGCCTTCTCGTACTGCCCGCTCAGGACATGCATTCCTGGCCCGTTCCCAATACGGTCATGTCAGATACGGGGATCACCAACCGGGAACGCGAAGTGCTGCGCTTGCTCGCTGAAGGTGTGGGGAACAAAGAGATCGCCTGGCGCCTGAGCATCACCGAGCATACGGTCAAGTTTCATGTTAGTTCCCTGATGTCCAAATTGAATGCCGGCTCGCGCACCGAGGCCGTCACCCAAGGCATCCGCCGCGGATACGTCGCTCTCTAAAATGCGCCACTCCAACGCTGCATAAAAAAGGGTTGAAGCCCATCGAATCGCAGCCCTGCTGGATGTCGACTCGCACACTGAGAGCGTCACTTAGGGCGACAGAATCGCGCAATCCGCATTGCCGTCCATGCGATCAGCGGCCAGATGCCGCTTCCGGCCTCGTGCCGGAGTTTTCGAAATTCGTCTTTCTCCCACTCGGTTCGAGGCATAGCAGGATCGATAACCTTGAGCGGAGCGTGGATCGGAATGCTCAAACATGGAACAAGATTCTTTGCGGCAACTCTTGCCGGGTCAATTCCTGAGGCGACCTCTTCCGCCCTGTTGCCCTTGGCCACCTTGCTGCCCCTGTCCAAAGCCGCCTTGTCCACCCTGCTGGTTGCCGCTTTGCCCAAAACCGCCTGAATTCGAGTTCCCAAACGTATTGCTTCCTTGCGCCGGATTTTGGCCGCCTTGCTGGCCGAATCCCCCTTGATTCGGCTGCTGCGATTGAGAGTTTGTGTTAGGTCTCCCACCCCGATCCTTGCCGTAATCGTAGATGAACTCCCACTCTTCAATCCGCTCCCGTTCATTGATGAGCTTGATGCCGCGGCCTTCATGCTTGCTGGCCACGCCTGCAATTCCACCGCCACCGAATTGCCCGTTGCCCCCATTCGCCGCCGGACCGCTCACGTTAAAGGTTCCGCCCGGATTTGTAATCGGGCCATTGGGCTGGGATCCGGTGCTAAAAGCCCCCCCCGCGCCTGTGTTTGGCCCAGTAGGGCTTCCTCCGACATTCACTCCGGGCGGCGGCTGCCTTGGCTGTGTCAGCAAACGCTGGATCACGTCCAGGGCTGGATTCAACTGCTCCGGCGTAAGCGGTCTCTGTCCATTCAGGTTCTGCTGCGGATATCCATTGTTCTGCTGGATTGGCACACCAAGCGCGCCACCGATTTGCGAATTCACGGCTGCAGACGGATAACTCGTATTGGGCAACCCCGCACCCACGCTGCCAACACTTCCCACGCCTCCAGATCCAACGCCCATCCCTGTCGATTGATAAAGCGGATTGTTTCCCTGGGTAGGGTTGAAGTTGTTATCGTTCGCCGTCCGGCCAGGAAATG
>JBKJSR010000288.1:0-4213 GCA_046594355.1 Bryobacter sp. | reverse complement strand
ACAAATTCGGGAATGCCTTTTTCGTCGAAGCCCTGAAAGGCGGAGATCGTCGTCTCCGTGATTACGATTCCGGAGCTGTTAATGCCGAAATCGTCACCGCTGTGGATGAGGCCCGGGTAGCCGTCCATGATCATACGCATGCCTTGCGCGGGCTGGATGTCGAAGACGATATTCCAGCGTTCGCCAATGGCGAAGTCGACCCAGGCGTTGTGGGCCGTAACAATTTTGCCGTTTTTGGTGTAGCTGCCGGTGGCGATGAAGGCGCTGCAGTGTTCGGGGGCGGTGACGGTGACGGGCGTCGGAATCCCGTTTTTCTTGTTGTAGGCGGGGACGTAATACCAGGCGAGTTCCATCCAGCCGTTGAGAGCGACGATGTCCCAGACATCGAGCTTGGAGCCTTTTGCTTTCAGGCCCTCGGCGATGCCCTCGATCTCTTCTCGGTATTGCGCTTCAACCTTGGGCCAGAGAATTTCGCGACCGGCTGTCCGGTAAAAGTCCCAATCTTTTTTGGTGTCGTGGAGGATGATGGTCTGGATTGCCTTGAGGCCATCATCAATCTCAGCGGAGAGAAGTTTACCGTGCTGGCGGCCCATTTCGCGGGGTGTTCCGGTCAGTTGAACCTGGATCCAGCCCTTCTTTTCTGATCGGACAGGGGCGGCACTGAGGAGGCCCGCAAAAATACCGAGCACAAGAAACGTGCGAAATGCTTTCATTTCCCTAGCATAGCTCTGCTAGAATCAAAACGAACTCAATGGACGTACGTGAAAAAGTAAAACAAATCATTGTCGAGCAGCTTGGTGTGGACGAGGCTCAGGTCGACGATACAGCAAGTTTCGTAGACGATCTCGGTGCAGACTCGCTCGACATTGTCGAATTGGTGATGGCTTTTGAAGAAGCCTTTGGCATTGACGTGCCAGATGAGGACGCCGAAAAGCTGACGACCGTCAAGGCCGCCATCGAGTATATCGACTCCAAGAAGAAGAAATAGTCCGCCGGAGAGACTGTGTCAAATATCCCTGTGTCGCGTCGTGTCGTTGTCACTGGTATTGGGTTGATCTGTTCGGTCGGTAACGATACCGATAGTGTCTGGCAAGCGATCCTTGCCGGCAAGATTGGCATCGAACGCATTACCCTTTTCGACCCCTCCCAGTACCCGTGTCAGATTGCCGGTGAAGTGAAGAACTTCGACCCCGCCACCTTCATTGACAAAAAAGAGATCAAGAAGATGGGGCGGTTCATGCATTTTGCGATCGCGGCGGCGGACAATGCGCTGGCGATGAGCGGCCTGAAAATCACTTCCGATAATGCCGAAGAAATCGGTGTCTACATCGGTAGCGGTATCGGTGGCTTTGAAGTGATCGAACGCGAGCATTTGAAGCTGCTGGCGGGTGGGCCGGGCAAGGTCTCTCCGTTTTTTATTCCCTCTACGATCGTGAATCTGGCGGCGGGCCAAGTCTCGATCCGGACAGGTGCCAAGGGGCCAAATTCAGCGGTCGCGACGGCATGCACTTCCGGTGCCCACGCCCTCGGCGACTCATTCCGGTTGATCCAGCATGGCTATGCCGATGCAATGATTGCCGGCGGCTCAGAAGCGGCCTGTACGCCCCTGAGCGTGGCTGGCTTTGCTGCCATGCGCGCCCTTTCGACACGAAACGACGATCCGCAGCATGCATCGCGACCCTGGGATAAGGATCGGGATGGATTTGTGGTTGGCGAAGGTTCGGGTATTCTGATTCTCGAAGAGCTGGAGTTTGCCAAGGCTCGTGGGGCGAAGATTCTCGCCGAGATCATCGGCTATGGAATGACCGGTGACGCATTCCACATGGCCTCTCCGAGCGAGGATGGCGACGGACCGCGGCGCGTGATGCTGAAGGCAATCAAAGACGCAGGCATCGCTACCACCGACATCGATTACGTGAACGCGCATGCGACCTCGACCCCGGCTGGAGACGTGATTGAAGCGCGGGCATTCAAGGGCGCTTTTGGCGATTATGCCTACAAGCTGCCGGTGTCTTCGACCAAAGCAATGACCGGGCATTTGCTGGGTGGAGCAGGGGCACTGGAAGCCGGCATTACAGTGCTGGCGATTCGCGATCAGATTGCACCGGGGACGATGAATCTGGATGAACCGGGAGAGGGCTGCGATCTCGATTTCATTCCCAACCAGGCGCGCCCGATGAAGATCGATATCGCACTCTCCAATTCGTTTGGCTTTGGTGGCACCAATGGGTGTCTGATCTTCAAGCGCTACGCTGAGTAGTATGAAGATCCTTGTCGCGATCAAGCAGGTGGCGGCTCGGGATTCGCTCTTTGCGGCTTCTGCCGATGGCAAGTGGATCGACGAGTCGAATCTGGAATACGAAATCAACGAGCCGGATGCGTATGCGCTGGAAGAGGCGTTGCAGTTGAGAGAAACGCATGGTGGCGAAGTAGTTGCGCTTTGTGCCGGACCGGAGCGGGCGTCGGCTACGATTCGCGAAGCGCTGGCCAAGGGGGCGGATCGGGCGATCCACGTTGCCGTCGGCGACATTGCGGATTGGGATACTCTTGCGACTGCAAAATTGCTGGCTGCCGCAGTGAAAAGTGAAACGCCGGATCTGGTGTTGACGGGATTGCAATCGGACGACGTTGGGGCGGGGCAAGCGGGTGTGGTGATGGCGGAATTGCTGGGGATGCCGCACGCAACGATCATCATGCAGGTTGTCGTGAACGGTGCGGAGTTGCGGGTGAAACGGGAACTGGAAGACGGGTGGTTTCAGCATGTGGGGATGCCGCTGCCGGCCGTGTTGACGATTCAGTCGGGGATCAAGAAGCTGCGCTACGCGACGCTGATGGGGATCAAGAAAGCGAAGACGAAGGAAGTGAAGCTGTTGACGCCTGGGGAACTTGGCGTAGAGCGGGTGGCTTCGTTTGAGGTGGTGCGTGTGACGTTGCCGCAGCGCTCGAAGCAGACGCAGATGGTGGCAACGGTGGCGGAACTGGTTGAGAAGCTCAAGAACGAGGTGCATGTCCTGTGAGCGGAATTCTGGCGGTACTTGAGGCGGGGCACAAGTTGTCGGGCGAGACGCTGGCGGCGGCGCGGGACTTGGGCGCGAAGCTTGGTTTGGCGGTGCATTCGGTGGAGCCGACGATAGCCTATACGGCGGATGCTTTTGCGGATAGGCTATCGGAGTTGATCCGGGCGAAGCAGTTCCAGGTGGTGTTGTTTCCGCATACCTATCAGGTGAGAGATTTTGCGCCAAAGCTGGCGACGCGCTTTGACCGGGCGCTGATTTCGGATGTGATCCGGATGCGGGTTGATGATGGGCAGTTGCTCGTGACCCGGCAGTTATTTCAGGGGAAATTGAATGCCGAGATTAGGCCGCTGGGCGAGCCGGTGTTTGTGTCGTTGCAAGCGGGGGCGTATCGGGCCGAGGCGGGCGAGGCTGTGGTTGTGGAAGAGTTGCCTGCGGTTGGTGCAGCCCCGCGGCAGCAGCCGGAAGAGAAGTTTCGTGAAGCCCAGCGGGCGGTGGATTTGAGTGCGGCACCGATCATTGTGAGCGTTGGCCGGGGCATCAAGGAGAAGGAAAATCTTCAGTTGATTGAGGAACTGGCGGCGGCGCTGGGGGCGGAGATTGCGGCCTCGCGACCGATCTGCGACAACGGGTGGTTGCCGATGGAACGGCAGGTGGGAAGTAGCGGGCAGACGGTGGCACCAAAACTATATGTGGCCGTGGGATTGTCGGGTGCGATCCAGCATCTGGTGGGGATGAAGGGTGCCAAGACGGTGGTTGCGATCAACAAGGATCCGAACGCGCCGATTTTTGAAGTGGCGGATTATGGCATGTGCGCGGATTTGTTTGAAGTGGTGCCGGCACTGATAGCGGCGATCAAAGCCGCAAAGGGGTAGCCGCACAGAGCTACTCCTTTGCGGCTTTGAGTTGGTGCATTGAAGCTGAGTTTGTGAAGCGCTAAGCTAGCGGCATGGTGCCGTTGCTAGGTTTGTTCTTCCTGCTTGCCGCTACCAATGGCCCGCTCTCCAAGAGCTTAAGTATCGACTTTCCTTAGCCCCAATACTGTTCACTTAGAACATTTTCATGCTATTCTGTTTTAGGGGCTGGAGGCCCTCGGAATGGCTCGTACGATTGCGTCCTTGCCGGCCGGCAGCCGGATCACCGACTACATCAGCCTCGGCGTCATCGCCAAGTTCTTCCCTGCTGAGAAGGTGCACGAA
>JBKJSR010000172.1:0-5527 GCA_046594355.1 Bryobacter sp. | reverse complement strand
GATTTCCTTAGGCTCGCGGACGTCGAGAAAGAACATGTTCTTATCGTTTTTGAGGAGTTGCGCGAGGTCTTCGGCATCCGTAATTTTTCTTACTTCCGACTGCTTGGGAGCAGATTGAGAAAAAGCCAGGACGACGACGGCCAGCGCTAGTGTGAGCCGCTTCATACTTTGAGTGTATCTAATAGATATGGCGCGGCCCTTGGAATTCGACCGGTGTGAAGCAGTGCAAACAGCAGGTTGGCGCAGTATGTTTATTCGACAAGCAGTTCAACGTGAAGGTGAAGAGCCTGTGCTTTGTGACGCAGAAACTGAGACCGAAGATTGCTGAAGCCGGTCGTATCAATTTCGACGGCGTTCCAGCTTATTCGGCGACCAAAGGCGGTCTTGTTTGGCAAGCGCGGCATTACAGTGAACTCGATATCGCCCGGTGCAATTGAGACGGACATGAGCAGTTGGCTCAGGAGTGACGAGGGCGAAGCGACAGCGAAAACGATTCAGGCGATCCCGCGAGTAGGCCGGGCCGAAGACATCGCAGACGCAATCGCGGCAGTGGCGGGCGAAGACGGACGCTGCATAGCGGCGGGACTAAGCTCTAAGGCTTCTTCAACGGGTCGGACGGGACTTCGCCCTTCTTGCGAAGTGTTGGCGGCTTGCGGCCTTTGAGCTTGGGGTCTCCCTCGGCCTTTTTCTCAGCGGCCGCTTTTTCGCCCTTCTCTTCGACGGTCATCAGGGCTTCGCGCTGCTGCTTTTCTTTCTTTGAATCGTCGACGACGCGCTTGCCTCTCGCAGCGAGATCCTCTTCGCTGGATGTGATGGAATCCTTGGTGGTTTCAATCGCGGTAGTCAGGGCGAATTCGTAGCGGGAGAGGTCTTTGGCCTCGAGTTCTGCAAATTTTTCGAGTTTCTTGAGCAGATTGCGCTCGGCGGTGATGACGAGCTGAATGCCTTCGCCGATGAGCAGACCGCGACGCAAGGCGTCATCGGCGACGACATCTATGGCTTCGATGATTTTGGCGTACTGTTCGAGGAGGTCGTGGATCAGGACGGACCGGCCGGCCTTCTCCTTCGAGAAAAGCTGATCCAACTGGTCGACACGCTGCCTGGCCAGAAGCAAGTAAAGATTGAGGCGCTCGTTTGGTTCCTGCGCAATCCGTACGCGTTCGATTTCATCCTGATTGAGGAAGTCTTTTTGGGCGCGGAGCGTGGCGGCAAACGGGAGAAGAAAGAGTAATCGGCGGGTCATTCCTTTTTACTCATGACGCCCAGGAGCACTGTTTCGTGTACAGCATTGATGCGGGCTTGAGCCGCTAGAAGGGATGGACGGTCGTCGATGCCGGTGTCTTTGAGAAGTGCGTCGACACGACGAAGAAATTCGCGGGTACGAAGTTCGGCCTTCTTGTAATTTTTCGTGTTTTTGTAGGGGGGCTTAGCCATGTCTTCGAGAGACTTGAGAGCGAACTCAGTCGCAACTGCGGCATCTTCGAGTTTTGCTTTCGTGTCCGATAAACGGGCGGCATCGAGAGATTTGGATGCCGCATCGAACGCGAGCATGTAGCGCCTCTCGGGATCGGGCTCCCTGCTTACCGAATCGGGGATTTGAGCGAAGAGAAAGAAGATCCAGACTGCAATCATCTGTTGATTTCCCGGTCGAGAATTTTCATCCGTTGGCGAGCCTTGAACTCTTCATCGGGAAACTTGCCGCCAGCGGAATTGAGGAAATCCTGGTAGGCGGCGGCGGCCAGTTTGGCCTGCTGCCTGTTCTGCTTAATCTTGTCGAGGGTGATGGCGCGAAGGTACTTGTGGCCGGGCTTTTCGGCGTTGAGTTGCTTGACCTTGTCGAGAGCAGGTAAGGCGATGTCGTAGCGCTCCATCATGACAGTAACCATAGCGAGGTCGGCCCAAGCGTCGGCGGACTGCGGGTTGAGTTTGGCGGCAAGCGCGAACTGGTTAGCGGCGAGGTCGAACTTGCGGAGATCGCGAAGGAGCCGACCGTAGAGGAGCCGCAATTCGCCATTGTTGGGCTCTAAACGCAGGGCAGCATCCATGACGGGCTGGCACTTTTCGGGCTGTTTATTTTGCAGGTAGGCAGTGGCGAGTGCGGTGAGATTGGCAATCGTGGGCGATGCCTTGACGGCGGCTTCCAGTTCCGGAATCGCGCTGGCAGCTTTGCCGGTTTCGACGAGCAATTCGCCAAGGCGTTCGCGGGCAGCGGTTTCGTTGGGGAAGCGGCGATAGATGGCGATGGCCGCGTCGAAGTTTTTGTCGGCTTCGTAGACGCTGGCGAGGTGGAGGAGAGCGGGCTGGAAGCTGGGATCGAGTCCGGCGGCTTGCTCGATAAAGGGAACAGCTTCGGCTGTCTTGCCCTGATTGAGGAGGGCCTGACCAAGGCCCTGCGCGGCTTCGGCCGATTTGGGATTGATCGCGAGGGCGCGCCGGTAAGCGGGCTCGGCGTCGGCACCACGGTTGACGTTGATCAGGGCTTCAGCAAGATAAAAATTGGGGCGGTACTCGTCTGGCTTGGTCCTGGCTGCCGACTCTAGCGGCGCGACAGCCTCCTTGGGCATTTTCTGGCGGAGAAGCAGGATACCGAGATTGAGCTCCGCTTCGTAGAGACCGGGTTTGAGAGCAAGCACCTTGCGGTAGTTGACAGTTGCATCCGCGTCTTTATTCTGGATGGATTGGGCAAAAGCAAGATTGAAGAAGGCGGAAAAATCGGTGGGGTCGGCGGCGGCGGCCTTGGCAAACAAGACTTCTGCTTCGGCGGGCTTGCCTGCGTCGAGAGCTTTGATGCCGTCCCCGCCAGGGGACTGCAAAGCGAGCGCGAGAAAGAAATGCGCGATCACGATTTCAGGATAGCGCGGGCGAACAGTTTCAATTGCGGCTAAAGCGGCAGGTTGGTGAAGAGGTGTTTGCCGCCGGATTCCTTGATTTCAATCAGGCGGCCTAGGCCGAGCAGCTTCTGGATGCGATCGACTGAGGGATGTTCAATCGTGAGGTAGTGGCGTTGCGTACCGAGCCAGCGATCTTTGAACTGCCGGTCGTCAATGAAAACTTGTGGAGCCCCGGGAGCATAACTACCGTACTCGAGATTATTCACGCGGCCGTTCAAGAGCAAAGCGGTCTTGTTCGTGTAGAAGAAGACGCTTGAGAAAGTGTAGTACTGGTTATCGACGATCCATTGACCGGGTGGGGCCTTGAGGAGGGCTTGCGCTAGAGGACGAGAAGCGAGATAGGGATCAAATTCAACCAAGGCCAGGCGAGCTGCGTTGAGGAAGACGACACTCATCAGCGCGAGTGCAATCAGTGCGGCGCGATGCTGAAGCCAGGCACCAACAGCCCCAATCAGAAATGCGATGGCGGCAACAATCAGGGGAGTACGCAGGTAGGCGAAGCTCGCGACGGTGAGATCCCCCATATGACCTAGCGAAAGAGTGTAAGCTTCGGGATTTTGCAGAGTGAGGGCACGGGAGATATCGCCGGGCGTGGGAAGGTCCCAGACTTGCCAGAGCAGAAAGAGAATCGATGTAAAGGCGCAGGCTGCGATGATGCCCACGGCGCGAGTGGGCCAACGGGCAGGATTGTAATCCCGGTTAAACGCCGAGCCGAGAAGGAGGGCAAGCGCCGGATAGCATGGCATGGAATAGTATTCCTGCGTTGTAGAAAACGTAAAGAAGAGGAGCAGGAATCCGGCCCAGCAAAAGCAAAGCAGCACGAGGCTGCGATGGCGTTCGGAGTTGGCGGCGCGAAGAGAGAAAAAATTCAGCGACCAGGGAAAGAGCCACAAAAAGTGCAGGAGCCAGAAGGATAGGAATGGAACCGTATTGTAGTCGCGGGGATGGCGCATATTGAGAAAGCGGAACACGTGCTCGTTGAAGAAGTAGAACCAGAAGAAGCCATGGTATTCACCTGGAACACTGCGCATGGTGAAGTCGAATTCCGGCGGATTGGAGAGTGTGGCGGCAAGGTGCCATGGACCGGCGATGGCCATCAGGATCAGTAATCCTTCGCCGATTCGCAAGCGGCGCCAGGTGTTGGAAGCGAAGAGTTGGCCGGTCAAGATCAGGTAGATCAGGGCGGCGGCACCGGGGAACAACAGGGCGATGAGCCCTTTGAGCAAAAGGCCGGCAGCAATGGCAACAGAAAAAATATTCGACCAGAAGCGCGGATAACGTTCTTCGCGATCCAGAGCCCGCAGAAAGGACCAGAGTGCGAGAGTAATCGTAAACGTGAGGATGACGTCGGGGATAAGGATGCGCGTAAAGAGCCACAGTCCAAGGCTTGTGGCCATGATCAGCCCGGAGGCGAGACCGAGTTGCGGACCCGAGGCCCAGTTGGCAATGCGTGCCGTGAGTGAGGCCAAAGCAATTGAGAAGAAGGCGATCGGGATGCGGGCAGCCCAGTCGCTGGTGCCGAACATTTTGAAGCAGACCGCCATCAACCAATAGACGAGTGGAGATTTTTCGAGATAGGCGATGCCATTTAGCCGGGCTGTGACCCAGTCGCCCGATTCCAGCATATTGCGGGCAATCTGGGCCTGCACTGCGTCCACATCATCCATGAGCGAAGGAGGGCTGAAGATCGCCGGGATGTAGATGAGCGCCGCGAACAGAATCACGATCAGTTGGTAATTGCGGTCGGACGCCGAGCGGAACCCATAGGCTCCGCCATAGTTTGAATGTTCCATCGTTTCATCCAGAGAAATAATGTCAGCAAGCCCCAGAGTTGGTAGCCGGCGTTAATGCGGCGCGCCAGATGACGCGTAATGAGCTGATCGACGGCGGGCCAGGAAAAGACGCCCGACTCCTTTACAGCAGCTTCGGTGAGTGTATCGAGGAGCAGTGGCTTGAGCACCGTGCGGAACCAGTGGTGAACGGGGATGTCAAAGCCCTGCTTGGGACGCTTGAGGACACTGGCGGGGATTTTATCGCGCACGAGTTCACGCAGGACGTGCTTGAGGGTGCCGTTATTGAGCTTGAGTGCTTCGGGCAGGCGCGCGGCAAACTCGACAATGCGGTGATCGAGAAATGGAGGACGGACTTCGAGAGAGTGAGCCATCGACATGCGGTCGCACTTGTATAGAATATCGTCCGGGAGATAGTAAATCTGGTCGAGCCAAAGGTGGCGGTTGAGTGGCCCGGCAGCGCCCGATTCCGAGGGGAGGCGGCGGTAGAGATCGGCGGCGGGGCGCTGCGGCAAGGTAGGTGCCAGCATTCGCTTGGCGGCGAGGGAGTTGGTTCCGTTCCAGTAAAGATGGGCGTCTTCAGGGGATTGCAGAGAGCCTTCGAGAAAGCGCTTGGCTTTGTACTCGAAGCTGATTTTATCGTTCGACGCAGGCCAGAGGTTCAGCAGGCTGAGCGCGGATTGGCGCAGAAAGCGCGGTGCCGATTGGGCTTGCCGCGAGTACTGGTCGGCGAGGTAAGTCTGGTAACCGGCGAACAGCTCGTCGGCACCGTCGCCACTGAGGGCGACAGTGACATGCTCGCGGGTCATTTGCGAGACATACCACGTCGGAATTGCCGAGCTGTCC
>JBKJSR010000082.1:0-7069 GCA_046594355.1 Bryobacter sp. | reverse complement strand
AGTCGCCATCCCCTTCGCCGACCTCCGCAAAGATCAATTGGCAAGAGAAGAGCCGCTCATCCTTGGGCTCGCCATCGCCACCGGCCATCAATCCGATTTCAACCGTGCCGATCAAGTCTGGTTAAATGAAGCTAATCTCGCCAGCCAATCCAATGCGACCGCAGAACAATCCACCTCAAACACCGCTACATCCCATGCATAAAGGCGCGAACAAACGAAGCCAATTCCACCGGCCAAGTCCACATCAAACACCGCTGACCACCGTGGGCAAGGCCTATCGCACGAGCTCAAAAACGCAGCGCTGCGATGGCGAACGGATAAAAGGCAACGAAACGGAGCCAATTCGACCAGCCAATCCAGCTCGATCCCGGCTATGTCCGTCTCACACCCAACATCCAACACCTCACCCCGCGAAAGCTGATGAAGAGGCCACAAGCTGTCCCCGTCATCGCGAACCGGCACGAAAACGAAAAAACGAAGCCGATCCAGGCACCCGACCCAAGCCAATCCCGGCCAAATCCGGCTCAACCACCGAATAAGCCCATGGATAGATAAAGGCCTCGAACGAACCCAATTGCCTCCTGGCGGGCAATTAATGCGCTTGCACCAAGCTGAGTAGCCGTCCGACCGGCCTCAAGAGCCAACCGATCTTTGACAATCTGCCAGAAAAAGGCCCGACTACCGCCTCGCCTGACTCTTACACCCGCAGTGTCTTCAGGCGGGGCCCCGAGGATTCTTCATCCCGTCCATCACATCCGTCACCAGTTCCTTACTGTCGTTCAACAGCTTCAAAATCATCTGCAAATCCATCGCAGGCTTCCCCGGCTGCCGAACGCTTTGGCAATAAACTCCGTGCTGCCCCACCAGACTCAGCGCATCAGTCAACAAATCCTGCGCCATCGCCAAACGTCCTCGCTCCACGCCAAACTGAAACTCAAACCGTTCCAGCTCATCCGACCGTTCCTTATAAACTGACGCCATTCCGCTACCTCCTACAATTTTAAAAACGCCCGCAGCTTCTTCGAATGCGCCCGGCTCACCGGCACCTCAGTACCCTTCTCGTCGTCCATCTTCAGCATCAGGCTCGAATGAAACCACGGATTCACCTCGCGAATCCGGTTCAAATTCACCAAATGTCCGCGATGCACCCGCCAAAACACATCCGGGTCGAGATCCCCCTGCAATTCGTCAATCGTCTTATAGCTGCTTTCGCCGCTCACACTCGTCGCCACAATCCGTATCAAACCGTCGACAATCGTCGCGTAGATCACTTCACTCGTATCAATCAGCAGATTCCTGCTCCCCGTCTTCACCACAACTTTACTTTTTGGTGCAGAAACCCGTGCCGGCGCTTCCTCGCTCAACTCCTCCACCCGTCCCTGCTCGGCAAGATAGCGTTTTGCCCGCTCAATCGTCACCGCAAGCCGCGCTTTATCGATCGGCTTCAGCAAATAATCCATGGTTTCCAGCCGAAAAGCCTCAACTGCGTACTGGTCGTAAGCTGTCGCCAAAACAAAATATGGCAAACGAATTTTTTTCTCTTGTAAGCGCCGGATTAAGCCGAGTCCGTCCAATCCCGGCATTTGCACGTCAAGAAAAACCAGATCAGGATCAATCTTTTCAATAACTTCCAGTGCCTGTATCCCGTTTTCGGCTACCCCAGCAACCTCAACATCCCCGAAGTCACGCAACAGGAATTCCAGCTCTTCCCGGGCTAATCGTTCATCATCAACCAGCACCGCAGTGATGGTCGCCGTAGCGCGAAGGCTCATCCGGTTGGTATTATAGCAATTGGTGCTTTAGATCGGCTTTTACTCCTACTAAAGTTGCAGCAAGAAAGGCTCTCCGTTTGTCATCGAATCCGAATGCAGTCCGAGAAAACGTCAAGATCGCTCCCGCCGAAGGAAAACTGGGGATTCTGATCCCTGGACTAGGCGCGGTCGCTACTACCACCATTGCCGGCGTCGAAGCCGTGAAACAAGGCCTTGGTAAGCCAATTGGCTCTCTCACCCAGCTCGCAACCATCCGTCTCGGCAAACGCACGGACAACCGCACCCCTTATATTCGTGATTTTGTCCCCCTTGCCGGCCTCGACCAGCTCGTTTTTGGTGGTTGGGATATTTACGAGGACAACGCATACGAAGCCGCCACCAAAGCCCGCGTTCTCGATGCCCCCCTGCTCGAAAAGCTCAAAGCGCCCCTCGAAGCAATCAAACCCATGACTGCGGTCTTCGACCAGGAATATGTAAAACGCATCAGCGGCCCGAACGTCAAAAAGGGTAAGGACAAGTTTGAATTGGCCCTCGCCGTAATGGACGACATCAAGACCTTCAAGGAAAAATCCGGCGCTTCGCGCGTCACCATGATTTGGTGCGGCTCGACGGAAACATTCAAGAAGCCCGCCCAAGTCCACCAGTCGGTCAAAGAATTCGAAGCCGGTCTCAAGTCGAGCGACCCCGATATCGCTCCTTCTCAAATTTACGCCTACGCCGCACTGATGAGCGGCGTGCCTTACGCCAACGGCGCACCCAATCTCACAACCGACCTGCCGGCGATGCTCGAGCTCGCCCGCGAACGCAACATCCCCATCTGCGGTAAAGACTTCAAGACCGGTCAAACCCTCCTCAAGACGGTTTTGGCCCCCGGCTTCAAGGCTCGCATGTTGGGTATGAACGGCTGGTTCTCCACCAACATCCTCGGTAACCGCGACGGTGAAGTGCTCGAAGATCCGGGCAGTTTTAAGACCAAGGAAGAAACCAAGCTGAGTGTCCTCGACTCGATCCTCCAGCCTGGTCTCTATCCAGACCTCTACAAAGACCTTTATCACGCGGTCCGCATCAATTACTACCCACCTCGCGGCGACGCCAAAGAGAGTTGGGACAACATCGATATTTTTGGCTGGCTCGGCTACCCGATGCAGATCAAGGTGGATTTCCTCTGCCGCGATTCAATTCTGGCCGCGCCACTCGTTCTGGACTTGGTACTGTTTCTCGATCTTGCACAACGCGCAGGAATGCGCGGCATTCAGGAGTGGCTCAGCTTTTACTTTAAGGGCCCTATGACTGCTCCCGGCCTTTATCCCGAGCACGACCTGTTTATTCAGTTGATGAAACTGAAGAACACCTTGCGCTGGATGCAGGGCGAAGATCTGATCACGCACCTGGGCCTTGACTACTACGACTAACCCGCTCTCGACGGAGCTGAAGAAAAAAAATAGTGTTTGAATCATTAGCCAGAAGCAACTCCTCCGGCATGCGCATCCTTGTGATCGGCGGCACTCAATTTGTGGGCCGCCTGCTGGTGGAAACCCTCCTAAAGCAGAAGAACGACGTAACGATTCTTCACCGCAAGCAAGCCCATCCTTTTAAGAAAAAAATCGGCAATATCGTCTGCGACCGCAACGATCCAGAGCAGATCAAGAAGGCCCTCGCCCACGAAAAATTCGACGTGGTCTTCGACAATGTCTACGACTGGGAACGCGGCACCACCGCAGCTCAAGTCGAACACACCATCAAGACCATGGAAGGCAACTTCTCGAAGTACATCTTCATGTCGAGCGTTGCCGCCTATGGCGATGGCCTCAACCATCACGAAGCCGACGCGCTAGCTCCCGATGACCATCCGGACGCCTATGTGCGTAACAAAGCCATGAGTGAACGCATGCTCTTCCGCATGTTCTATCGCTACCATGTCCCGGTCATCACGCTGCGCCCACCCTTCATTTATGGGCCGGGGAACAACTACTACCGTGAAGCCTTCTTCTGGGACCGCCTCCGCGCCGGCCGCTCCCTCATCCTCCCCGGTGATGGCCGCCGCCTCATGCAGTTCGTTCACGTCGCCGACCTGATCCTCGCTTGCCAAAAAGTGCTGGAGCACCCCCAAGCGATTGGCAATGCATTCAATATCGCCAATTCCCGCCCGCTCACGCAGGAAGAGGTCGTCCACGCTCTTGCGGCCGCCACCGGCAAGAAGCCGCAGATCATCCGCGTGCCTCGCCGCCAGATTGCCCTGGCCGGCGGACACCCCATGGGCCCACAACTCTACTTCGGCTACTACTTCGATGTCGCCCCGATCACCATGGTGACCAACAAGGCCCAGCGCATGCTCAAGCTCAAACCGCGCGACTTCGCGACCGGCCTCAAGGAGACTTACCGCTGGTATCTCCGAAACGCCGTCAAGCGCAAGCGCACCGATTATTCGTTTGAAGATTCTTTACTCGAAATCGCCCAGGCAGTCTAACTACACTGGTTTTAGGCCCTCCAAATGCTAGTCGTTCGGCTGTTTGCTCTCCGGCCTCCTTCTCTGCCACAAGCAGCAGGAGGCCGCAGCCATTCCCGATCAACTCTCCCTCCGCCAAGACTTCTCCCCATGCTAATCCGGCTATTTGCGCTCCTCGGGATCGCATGTTTCTCCGGCCTCCTTTCCTGCCAGAAGCAGAAGGAAGCTCCGGTTTATCGTGTCATCGGCGAAGCCTTCGCCGGTCCAAATGAACTCCCTCTCCGCCAGGACGTTTCACTCCGTTCTCCTGTAATCGCCACCGTTCAGCACGGCGAAAAGCTGGATGTCCTCGACCGCCGACGCCGCTTCCTTCAAGTCCGCACTAAATCCCAGCTCATCGGCTGGGTCGACATCCGCCTTCTCGTCAGCGCCAAACAAATGGAGCAGCTCGATGAGTTGGCCAAGCGCTACAAGGACTCACCCAGCATGGGTCGCGCCACTGTCTTCGACACCCTCAATGTCCATACAGACCCCAACCGCTCCGCCCCCACTTTCCTCCAGATCCAGGAAAAAGAATACTTCGACGTCATTGGGCACAGGGTTGTCCTGAGAGTGCCCTATCAGGGCGAAACGATCGAGATCGATGACGACTCGCCAAGAGTCATAGCCAAACGGAAGCGGCCAAAAAAAGAACCGGCGATCTCACCTCCGCCCTCGCCGACTGCCCCGAAGCTTCCCGACAATTGGCTCGAGCTTTCCCGCAGCCCCATTGAAGCGGCCAAGGACGATCCAACTGCTCTTCCCGTAAAGCCCATGGATGACCTTTCGCTGGTCCGCAACAAGGACGGCCGCGTCGGCTGGGCTCTCACCAATGCCATCTTTCTGGAAGTCCCCGACGATGTCGCCCAATACGCCGAGGGCAAGCGCATCACGTCTTATTTCCCGATGGGCGAGGTCCGCGACGAGGATAAGAGCCACAATCACTGGCTCTGGACTACGCAGAGTCAAAAGTATGCGCCCTTCGAGTTTGACGGCCTCCGCCTATTCACTTACAACACACGCCGCCACCGCTATGAAACCGCCTACCGCGAACGCAATATCCGTGGCTTCTTCCCCGTGCTGGTAGCTCCTCCCGAATTCCGCATCATCGTTGAAGACGATACCGGCAAGCTCTGGCTCAAGGCTTATAGCTTCGATGGTGTGCGGGTCAAATCGCTCGGCAAGCAACCCTACACTCTGCCGGCCGACGCCCCGCCAGTCAGCAACAAAGCGCCGCTGCTCCCCAACACCGACACCAGCCTCTTCGACCGCCTGCGCAAACTCTTTCCCGGTCAAGACTAGATACAATCGCACTATGCAACGCCGCAAATTCATCCAGACTACTGCCGCCCTCGGCATCTCTTCCGCAGCTCTAGCCCAGATGCCCATGCCGATGGACATCCTCGGAAAATCGCAGCTCAAGGTCTCCAAGTTCTGCCTCGGCGGCTATCACATGCGTGTCGGCGGCGAGATCTCCGGCGTTCGTATCATCAACCGCGCCCTCGAACTCGGAGTCAATTTCTTTGACAGCGCCGCCAAATATCATGACGGCGAAAGCGACGTCACTTACGGCAAGGCCTTCGGAGATTCTCCCAGCCTCCGCCAAAAAGTCCTCCTCATGTCGAAGGCTCAAAAGCGCGACCGCGACGGTGCCATGCTCCAGCTTGAAAATACGCTCAAGCGCATGAAGACCGACTATCTCGACCTGTGGCAATGCCACGAAGTGGTCACTCTCGACGAGGTCGAAAAAATCTTCGGACCCAAGGGCTCGCTCGAAGCTTTTGTTAAGGCTAAGGAACAAGGCAAGGTTCGCCACATCGGCTTTACCGGACATGCCGATCCCAACACCCACCTGAAGCTGCTGGAAGGATACTCCGGTTGGGAAACCGTCCAATGCCCTGTCAATCTGATCGACCCCCACTACTTGAGCTTCATCGAGAACGTTCATCCCAAAGTGCGTGAGCGCGGGCTCGGTTTGATCGGTATGAAGTCCAACGCCATGGGCGGTATCGGCAAGATGCGCATCGCCACGATCGAGGAATGTCTCCGCTTCGCCTGGACTCAGAACCCCAACACTCTGGTATCCGGCGTTGAATCCGTCGATCAGCTCGAACAAAACATTGCCGTGCTCAAGACCCTCAAAAAGATGTCTCCGTCCGAGATCTCTTCCATTCTCGACCGCACCTCAAAAGGCCCGCACGGTTCAAAGATCGAGACCTACAAAAAGAAGGAATCTACCGCCATGCGCCACCGCGTCCACCGCGACGGCGAAGTCGCTTAGGCTGGTCTTCTCAGTACGACACGAGCGGGTGCCCCATCGGCACCCGCAATCTTTAGCGGCAGACAAATCAGTTCGTAGTCTCCCGCTTCTACTCCGCTCAAATCCAGCCCCTCGATCACGGCAATGCCCGCCCCCAGTATCGTCACATGCGTCTCCACCGTGTCGTGATAAAAGCCGCCAATCGACAGGTAGTCCACTCCAACAGTCTTCACTCCCCGCTCCACCAGATACTGCGCTCCTTCGTCCGCTATGTAAACGAAGTCCTTGAAAAACTCCGGCTGTTCCCATGCAACGCTTGAGTTGCGCGTCTTGAACAGGATTCGCTCTCCAGATTTCAGATCCAGCGTCTCAAGCTCAGCCCGGCGTATCGCTACCGGGTCGTGAATCTCCACCACCCGCGCCGACCCGATCACCGAGTCGAGCGGCATCTGGTCGATGCCCACACCTGCGTTGATAAAGTGCCGTGGCGCATCCATATGGGTAGCGGTGTGCGCGCTCATGTGCAGCTTTGTCACATTGCAAACCGAGCCT
>JBKJSR010000260.1:0-7480 GCA_046594355.1 Bryobacter sp. | reverse complement strand
GGGTTCGAGGGTGACTGTGGTCCGCATGATTGCATCATAGCAGCGTTTTTATTGCTGTCATGATGCTTTTGCTCAAAAGGATGCCACGGATGATGCCGCCACAATCCAGAAGTGAACGTCGCGCTGTTGCACAAGGCTGCAACTTGCGAGCCAAAACAGAAGCTTTGACCGTCATGATTGCATCAAGGCGTGCCATTTTCTGAAAAGTCGCTTTTACCCGCTTTTGTTGCCACCAGCCCGAAGTCGAATTTCATGGCTCCATAAATGGAGTTTGGCAGCTGATCGTACTTGGAGGACCTTCCTATCCCTGAAACAAATCACACAACAGCTAGCCTGTTCGGCAAGCACATTCCATACCGGCCGCCCCACCCTCAACCACATTTTAGGACTTTGTTGTAGGCGGCTCTTGTGAACGATGAAAGTGGATAGAATCGGAGCCAAACCATGATTCGCCGAATTCGAATACTCACCGCCTTTTTTGCTGTCCTGCCATGCACTGCGGCCACCTATCGCTTCGCAGCGGTCTGGGACGGTGAGCGGCGCATTGACAAGGCCTGCATCACAATTGAGCGTGGCCGCATTGAGAGCGTCGGCACCTGTCCGGCAAATGCGATCGACATGTCCCGCTACACGGCGATTCCCGGCCTGATCGACATGCACACCCACATGACCTATGTCCTGAACAACCCGGTCAGCCTGCCGGGAAGGAACGCGGCGGTGGTCCATCTCGCACGCGAAAATGCGCTGAAGACCCTGCAAACCGGAGTAACAACGGTGCGTGATCTGGGTGCACAAAACTATGCGGACATCGCGATGCGCGACCTGATCACCGGCGGTTTGATGAAGGGTCCCCGAATGTTCGTTGCCGGCTATGGTTTGCTTAACTCGCGCGGCAGGGCCGCGAGTCCTGGCGCAGCGGGCAGTGTCGAAGAAGTAATCCGCGTGACCGGCGAACAGGCGAAAGCGGGTGTCGACTGGATTAAGATGTACGGGTCGACCGGATCGGGACAAGATGTAAGTGGCGATCAAACCTTTACTTATGAAGAAATGAAAGCAGCAGTCGACACTGCCCACAAGTTAGGCAAGCGTATCGCGATTCATAGTTACGGTCCTGGTGGTGCCCGGGACGCCGTGCGCGCCGGGACCGACACCTTGGAACACGCTACCGACATGGATGCCGCGACAATCCGGCATCTGGCCGACCGCAAAATCTGGTATGTACCGACCATCGATCACAACCGGTATTACGCCGACAACATTCAGTTGCTGGGATTCGCGCCCGGCTCTTTGCAGGGTCTCAATCACTTCATTGAGAGAAACCTGGCAACGGCAAAGCTTGCCTTTCAGGCGGGCGTCCGCTTTGCGATGGGCTCGGACGCCGTCCGGTCGATGTTTGGAGAGAACACCAGGGAACTGGCGTGGTTCGTAAAAGCGGGAATGACTCCGGAACAGGCCCTGAAAACAGCGACGGTGAACGCAGCGGAAGCGCTGGGGATGGAAACTCGATTAGGGGCGCTGAGGCCCGGCTATGGGGCGGACCTTGTAGCGGTCGAAGGCGACCCATTAGCGGACATCGACGTTGTCATCCACCGCGTGCGCTGGGTGATGAAGGGCGGCGAGGTGGTGGTCGACAACCGTACGGGAGTCAAATGAAGCGGAAGGACGGGGCACTTCCGCCTATCGCGGTTGTCCGATGCCACCCGCCAGGCCACGTAACACGGTAATCATGGCAGGGCCAAGAGTAATCGCAAACAGCACCGGAAAAATGAAGATGATAATCGGGAACAACATCTTGATGCCCGCTTTTGCAATCGCCGACTCGGCTCGCAGCCTCCGCCGCATCCGCAACTCATCCGCATAAACCTTCATCGCCCGCGACAAACTGGTTCCAAAACGCTCGCTCTGTATGATCATCGCCGCCAGGCTCTTGATGTCGTCGATACCCGTCCGCTTCACAAGCGCGTTAAACGCCCGGCTCCGCTCTTGCCCGGCCTTCACCTGCATCACCACCGTATAAAATTCATTGGCGAGCTCCGGATAGATGTACTGCATCTCTTCGCTCACTCTGACCATCGCCTGATCCAGCGCCAACCCCGTGCCCAGCACAATACCGAGAAGATCGATCGTATCCGGCAGCGCCTCCTGCAGTCGGCGCTTGTAGCGTTTCACCAGCCGGTAAAGCACTTGGCGAGGCAATAAATAACCAAGCAGCACGGGAGCGATCAGCGCAAGCAACTTATCGCCTAAAGAACCATCCCACTGTAAGTAGATTGCCCCTGCCATCATCAGCAGCATCACCACCAGATTGAACAGCACATACATCGCCGTCGCTTCGCGCTTCCGGATTCCAGCTTCCCGCAGCGACTTCTCAATGTCGCGCAAAAACTCTTCACCCCCCAGAGCGCTCGTGAAATACAGAATGCTCTCCCAGAATCCTCCCCCCAGTCGGCGCTTCGGTCCGCGCTGCGCCGCTACCGCGCCGGCGGCCTTCTGCAAATCGTTCAGCCGGTCCGCCAATGGCTCTTCTTGCGGCTGAAACAACAACAAGCCGCTCCACAGGATCGCACTAAACGTGATCGCGGCGGCCAAAAAGTACAGTAAGTTCAGCAGCATATTAAAACTTCGGGCTCGACAACTTGCGCAGAATTAAAATTCCGATAATCTCAGAAACAATCGCATAAGTCAGAATCATGTTGCCTGTCTCATCCTCAAGCAGAAGGCGAAAATACTCGGGTTTCAAAAACGCATAAATGATGCCCATGAAAATAGGTACGCTACAGAAGATCGCGGCCGAAAAACGCTGCTGCGCCGTGCCGGCTTTCAGCTTTTCGCTCAGGTTCAGTCGATCCCGAATCAGCACTGCCAAATTCTCAAGAACCTCCACCATGTTCGCGCCCGTCTGCCGCTGCAGAATCAAGCCTGTAATAAAAAACTTCAGATCGATCAGCGGAACCCGCTCGCCCAGGTTATGCAGCGCAGTCTCCGTCGTCGAGCCCAGTGCCAACTCTTCGAGCAGTTTTTTGAATTCCTTCCGCACCGGATCGAGGCTCTCCTCCGCAATCGTTGCCAGTCCGCTCTGGATGTTATGCCCCGCCTTCATCGAGCGATTGAAAAGATTGATCGCTTCCGGCAACTGGTGCTCAAACTTCCCTAGGCGCCTCCCCCGCTGAAAGTTGATCCAGGCAATCGGCAGATAGCCAATCAGCAGCGCAAACACGCCATTCACGATAGCCATCGGAATCCCCAACAGACCCAAAAGAAAGTAAGAACCCACACCCAGCACCACACACAGCACCAGCACATTGCCAGCCTTGTAATCGAGGTCCGCTTGCGCAATCAGCTTTTGCAATCGCCGCTGCAAACCAATCCAGGCAAAAATTCGGCCGATCGAACTCAAGCCCTCTTCCTGTTGCATCAGATCGCCACCGCGCACCCGCACCGTTCCCGTCCGCGTCCGCAACTCCCGCATCCTGACGATCAGGGCATGCTGCTCTGTCCTCTGTGGTGTTACAAAAACGTAGTAAGCCGCCCCAAACAAGGCCGCGCTAAAAATCAGGAAAGCGACAAAGACAAACATCAGACCGCATCCCCCACGCGCAAGGTTTCCGAAAAAATACTCTCGTTTACATTCTGACCATAAGACTTCAGCCGCTCCAGACAAATCGGCTTGTAACCCGTCGCACGAAATTGCCCAATCGCCTTACCCTTCGCATCGATACCCTCTCGATCAAACACAAAGACATCGCGGAGCCCAACAAAGTCATCCTCAACGCCCGTCACTTCACTGATCGAAAGAATCTTACGCGAGCCATCAATCAGCCTCAGCACCTGCACCACGATCTGCACCGCACTCGCCAGCATCTGCCGGATCACCCGGTCCGGGATCGCCGAACTCGCCATCATCACCATCGTCTCCAGCCTCGAAAACGCATCCCGCGCCGTGTTCGCATGGCAGGTCGTCATCGATCCATCGTGGCCCGTATTCATCGCCTGCATCATGTCGAGCGCCTCGCCACCACGGCATTCTCCAATCAGAATGCGGTCCGGGCGCATACGCAAGGCATTGATTACAAGGTCGCGTTGTGTAACTCCACCCGCGCCTTCAATGTTGGCGGGCCGCGTCTCAAGCCGCACGATGTGCTCCTGCTGCACTTGCAGTTCCGCCACATCTTCGATCGTGACAATACGCTCATCCTCGGGGATAAAACGCGACAGGTTGTTCAGCAACGTCGTCTTGCCAGAACCCGAACCACCGCTGATAATCACATTCAGCCTCGCCCGCACGCAAGCCTCAAGAAATTCAAGCATGCCCGGAGTCAGCGTCAGATTCTTCAAAAGATCGGCGGGGCCCATCAGCTTCTTGCCAAAGCGGCGGATGCTCATCACGGGGCCAATCAGCGAGATCGGCGGAATCACCGCGCATACTCTCGACCCGTCCCCCAGGCGCGCATCCACAATGGGCGAGCTATCGTCGATGCGGCGCCCGATATTCGAAACAATGCGGTCGATGGTCATCCGCACATGCGCCTGATCCTTGAACCGCACGTCGGTCTCAACCACTTGCCCGCCCCGCTCGACATACACACTGTCAAAACCATTCACCATGATGTCGCTCACTGTTGGATCCTGCATCAGCGGCTCCAGTGGACCCAGGCCAAAAACTTCATCGAGCACTTCCTCGATGAGCCGGTCCTTTTCGGCCGTCGTCATCGGCAGGCCGCTGTCCTGCACCAGCCTGTCGGTCACGGTTGCAATCTGATCGCGCACGCCGTCCTTCGAGAGGTTCTTCAACTGCTCGGGCGTCAGCGCGCTCACCAGCTTGCCATGCAGCGTGGTGCGCAAGTGGTTCCAGCGTTCGACACCGGCAGTGGGCCGTGAGGCAAGTCTCGCGGTAGGACGGCTTTCCATGGTTTAGGCTATCTTTCCTAGCGCGGCTTCTTCACCAGAACGCCCACCCACCGCCTTGGTCACAAAGGCACGAAACACCTTGTCAAGATCTCCCGCCGCCTGCCGGTCGGCGACAAAGGGCCTCCCCTTGTTGATCGCTTGCAACACCACTGGCGATTGCGGAATTCCGTAGAAAATATTCTGGTTCAATGTCTGCTGCATCTGTTCGAGCGTCGCGATATCGCTGCCGCCCTTCTTGCGGTACTGATTCACCACCACCTTAATTTGGTCCTGCGTGAAACCCATCCGCGTCAGGAAACCCAAATAGCGTTGCGCGTTCCGCAAGGCGGGAAATTCCTGCGTCGTAACCACAAAGATCGTACCCGCCGTCTGCAATGCCGCGAGCACGGCTTCGTCCACGATCGTCCGTCCGCAATCGACAACGATCGATTCATACTTCTCCACCAGAAAGGTCGAGAAGTCGCGGAACATTGCCTCCGTGAAATACACCGAATGCTCCAGCGCATCCGGCGGCCCGACAACATAAAAGCCCAACGGGTCGCGCGCCACAAAACCTTCAAAAAGACTCTGGTCCATCCGGTCCAGGTTCTCGCCTACTTCCGCCAGCGTGTACTGCGGGTTCACGCCAAGCTGCATGCAGACGTCGTTGGCAATCCAATCGAGGTCCATCAGCACCGTCTGTTGCTTCCGCTGCGCAAGCACCCCCGCGAAATTGGTCGCGAGCGTAGTCGTCCCGACGCCCCCCTTCACGCCGAGAAAAGCATAGATCTTTCCCAGTCGGCTGCCACCCGAGATATCCCGCCGCGGTGCCCGTTCCAGCCGTGACATAGCCTCGCGAAAGTCCAGCCGCTTGAAGGGCTGCAGCAGGTAATCGTTTGCGCCGGCCCGCAAAGCCGCAATCACGGCTTCGCCATCGGCATGGATGTTCGACGCAATCACGTAGAGATCCGGAATCGCCTGCTTAATCTTCTCCAGCGACTTGAGAGCCGACTCCTGATCGCCCGCGAGATCCAAAACCAGTGCTGCGTCGGGATGCCGCTCGGCATCCTGCAACAGGCGTATGTAAAGGTTGGCGGAAACTTCGGGATACTCGGCCACGACCCGCGCCCCCGTCAGGCTCGCAAGATTTTCCTTTACGCTCTCACGGAACGTTTCGTCGCTCGACGCCACAAGTAAACTAATCGGCATATATATCCTTTTACGGGTTGCAGGCCCCGGTGTCCGGGTCGCAGCCTGCTCCTTCCATTGGAAGGATAGTTTGAAAATCCGGGAGCTGCACGGGTGGCAGCCCCCAATAAATTAGAAAATTTCCGTACTGGTAACTAGTGACTTGGACCTTCACGACATCGGGAATGCAGCCAAGACTGCATTCGCTCTCACATGAAAATTCAGTCAACTCGTTGCTCTCGAGTGTCCGCCCATAATACGACACGACAATCTGAGCCGAACCACTCACAAACTGATCCCGGTCCGGCATTACGGGCGCATTGCGCTGCATGTAGCTGCGCACATTGGTACCGTTCTGGTAACAATGCGTCGCCGCATAACGGGCACCTTCGCGCGTCATCTCCGCCACGCTATGCCAGATCCAGAGGATTTGCGCTGTAAAAAACATTGCGAAGCAAAGTGGAATGACCAGAGTCATGCCGACTACAAGAAACTCTACCGCCGTCGCGCCCTTCTCTCCCCGCTCCATGACTAACTGCCCCCAAACGGCAGCCGCACGCTGGGCCGCAGCAGGATCGGGTCTTGGGCGAGGAAAGGAATCCGCAAAGTAACCGGATAGCCATTAACTAAGTCCACATAGATGAAATCGGCGGCGCTGCCGCCTTGCGAAGTGTCGCAACCGTTCGCGGAGCAATCGCACTCGGTCAGCGAATCGGTATCCGGGTTATAGCGCTCGACCCGAATCCGGAACTCCGCCGCCTGCAAACCTAATATGACGGAATCTGCTGTCACATCCCCGGTACCGGTCCGCGCCACGGCAATGGATTGCGCGAGGACATCGTTGCCCGGATCGCACAGATTGATATTCTGCTGTGTGCCCGCATGGCGGGCAAATGCATACATCACCTTCTGCAATTGATAGTAGGTGTAAGTGATGCGGCCAAACTCCATCATGCCAAGCAGCAAGAGGATCACCAGCGGAATGAAGATGACACCCTCAATCAGACTCGTACCCTTGCGCGATCCAATTCTCATTGGTGCAACATTACCTTCCCCGGCCAGTCGGCGGTAACACTACTCTCCCCAGCCCGCAGCCCTGCTTGAGCGGCGATGAAACAGCCCAGCCCATCGGCGGCAACACGACTCTCCCCACCTCGCGGCCCTGCTTGAGCGGCAATGAAACAGCCCAGCCCGTCGGCGGCAACACTACTCTCCCCAGCCCGCGGCCCTGCTTGAGCGGCGATGAAACAGCCCAGCACCTCGGCGGGCAAGATATGGTGCGATCCGGTTCTCATTGGTGCAACACTACCTTCCCCGGCCCGCTTGTTACTCCACATGATCCAAAGCGGCCCTGCTTGAGCGGCGCTGGATTCCCGATATAAGTTGCGATGAAACGGCCCGGCCC
>JBKJSR010000707.1:0-7681 GCA_046594355.1 Bryobacter sp. | reverse complement strand
CAAGAGGCCCACATGAAACTGATCCTCGCAACGTTCTTCACCTCACTCGCCCTCCTCGCCGCCACCCCGGCCGTCGGTGAAAAGGCCCCCGGCTTCGCACTTAAAAACCTCGACGGCAAAACAGTTCGCCTCTCCGATAAAACCGCCAACGGCCCCGTCGTCCTCATCGTATTGCGCGGCTTCCCCGGCTACCAGTGCCCCCTCTGCAACCGTCAGGTCAAAGAATTCGTGACCAAGGCCAAAGACTTCGAAGGCAAAAATGTCCTCCTCGTCTACCCCGGTCCAGCCGACAATCTGAACGCCAAAGCCTCCGAATTTGTGATGGACAAATCTCTGCCCGCTAACTTTGAAATGGTACTCGACCCCGATTACACATTCACCAAGCAATACGGCCTCCGCTGGGACGCACCACAAGAAACCGCCTACCCATCCACCTTCCTGATCGACTCGAAAGGCGTGATATTCTTCTCCAAAATCAGCAAGTCCCACGGCGGCAGAACCACCGCCACCGAAGTCCTCGAAGAACTAAAAAAAATAGGCCGCTTCAACTAGTTGGGCAACAGCGAACTGCCCATCAAATTCTCATCAATCGCTCTTGCGGCGCGGCGTCCTTCGGCAATCGCCCATACGACAAGCGACGCGCCCCGCCGGGCGTCGCCCGCCGCATACACCCCTTCGAGACTCGATTGATAATTGTCGTTAGTAACAATATTCCCGCGCGCGTCGAGCCTTGCCCCGGTCTTCTCGATCAGCCCCTGCCGGTGTACACCCGCAAAGCCGATCGCAATCAGAATCAGGTCGGCGTCCATCTCAAACTCGCTATCCGGCACCGGCTCAAATCGTGGCGAAGCGCCAACCCTCACCCCGTGCAGCTTCTTCACGACATCGTTTTCATCGCCGCTAAACGAAGTCGTCGCCACCGCAAACTCGCGCTGCCCATTCTCTTCGTGCGCCGGCTCTTCGCGATACATCACCGGCCACAACGGCCATGGCGTAGCCTCTGCCCGCTCATCCGGCGGCCGCTGGTGAATCATAAACTGATGCACGGATTTCGCGCCCTGCCTCGTCGCCGTGCCCAGACAATCCGCACCCGTATCGCCACCGCCAATGATGATCACGTGCTTGCCGGTCGCCATGATCTGACCCTCCACATGATCCCCGGCCACCGCGCGATTCGATTGCGGCAGATACTCCATTGCATAATGAATGCCCTTCAATGAGCGGCCCGGCACATTCACGTCCCGGTGCTGCTCGGCGCCAATCGCCAGCAACACTGCATCAAACTTTTTCCGCAGTTCACTGAACTCCACATCCACCCCGATATTGCAGTTCATCTTGAACTCAATGCCTTCCGCCTCCAGTTGCGTGATGCGGCGGTCGATGTGATATTTCTCCATCTTGAAGTCGGGGATGCCATACCGCAGCAACCCGCCAAGGCGGTTCTCGCGTTCGATCACCGTCACATTGTGCCCCGCGCGATTCAACTGTTGCGCCGCGGCAAGTCCCGCAGGCCCGGACCCAATCACCGCCACCTTCTTGCCTGTCCGCAAGGTTGGCAACTCCGGCAAAATCCAACCCTCCACGAACGCATGATCGATGATCGACTTCTCCACTTGCTTGATCGACACCGCCGTCGAATTGATCCCCAGTACGCAGGCCGATTCACACGGTGCCGGACACAGCCTCCCCGTAAACTCGGGAAAGTTATTCGTCGCATGCAACTGCCGGATCGCATCGTGCCAGCGGTCCCGGTACACCAGGTCGTTCCAGTCCGGGATCAGGTTATGCAACGGACAACCCGTATGGCAAAACGGCACGCCGCAATCCATGCACCGCGCACCCTGCTCCTTCACCTTGGCCGCCGGAAAAGGCTGATACACCTCAAACCAGTCATTCACCCGCTCTGGCACGGGACGCCGCGAAGCAACCTCGCGCTCAATTTCAAGAAAGCCGGTATGCTTACCCATGGATCACCTCACGCTTGGCGGACTTGGCCGTTACTTTCACACTTTTAACTTCTGTCGGCGCCGCGCTGCGCGCAACCCCAAGTACCCGCTTGAATTCATGCGGAAACACCTTCACAAACTTCGGCAATAGAGCGCCGAAATCATCCAGCACCCAGCGTGCCTTTGGGCTTCCTGTATACATCCAGTGCCGCTCCAGCAACTGCTTCAGCGTATTGATATCTTCCTGCGATTCCACCGGGTCCAGATCCACGCTTGCGCGGTTGCAAAGGTTCGTCTGAAACTGGCCCGTCTCATCGAAGACATACGCAATTCCGCCCGACATGCCCGCGCCAAAATTGCGCCCTGTCGTGCCCAGACAAACCACCAGGCCCTTGGTCATGTACTCGCATCCATGGTCGCCTACGCCTTCGACAACAGCCGTCGCGCCCGAGTTGCGCACGCAGAATCGCTCGCCCGCGCGGCCATTCAAAAACGCCTCGCCGCTCGTCGCGCCATAAAACGCCGTGTTGCCGATGAGGATATTCTCATCCGGTAAAAACGTAGATTCTTTCGGCGGATAAACAATGATCCGGCCGCCGGAAAGTCCCTTGCCGATATAGTCGTTCGAGTCGCCTTCCAGCCGCATCGTCACGCCTCGCGCGAGAAACGCGCCAAAGCTCTGTCCGGCGCTGCCGATGAACTCGAAATTGATCGTGTCCTGCGGCAAGCCTTCGTTCCCGTAGCGTTTCGCAATCTCGCCGGACAGCATCGCCCCCACCGTACGATGTATGTTGCGGATCGGCAGCTTGAATTCCACCTTCGTCCCCTGCTCCAGCGCTTCCCGCGCATGGCTGATCAGCTTGTAATCGAGCGCCTCGTCAAGGCCATGGTCCTGCGACGTCGTGCAATAGCGCGAAACTCTCTGCGGCACCGGCGGATTGTAGAACAGCGAATCAAAGTTCAGCGACTGCGCTTTCCAGTGCGTAATTCCCTTTCGCTTCTCCAGCAGATCCGTACGGCCCACCATCTCCTGCATCGTCCGGAAGCCCAGCTTCGCCATGATCTGCCGCAACTGTTCCGCGATAAAGAAGAAGAAGTTGATGACGTTCTCCGGCGTCCCTTCAAACTTCTTGCGCAGCTCCGGATTCTGAGTCGCAATACCCACCGGACATGTATTCAGATGACACTTGCGCATCATGATACAACCCATCGCAATCAGCGGCGCGGTCGAGAATCCAAACTCTTCCGCTCCCAGCATCGCGCCAATCGCGACGTCTCGGCCCGTCTGCATCTTGCCGTCCACCTGAATCCTCACGCGGCTTCGCAAATCGTTCATCACCAGCGTCTGCTGCGTCTCGGCGAGCCCAAGCTCCCACGGAGAACCCGCATGCTTCAGACTCGTCAAAGGGCTCGCCCCGGTCCCGCCGGTATCGCCCGAAATCAGAATGACGTCCGCATGCGCTTTCGCAACGCCTGCCGCCACCGTGCCCACTCCAACTTCACTCACCAGCTTCACCGAAATCCTCGCCTGCGGATTCACGTTCTTCAAATCGTAAATCAACTGCGCCAGATCTTCGATCGAGTAGATGTCGTGATGCGGTGGAGGGGAAATCAAGCTCACCCCGGGCACGGCGAATCGAACCCGCGCAATGTTCTCGTCCACCTTATAGCCGGGCAATTGCCCACCCTCGCCGGGCTTCGCACCTTGCGCCACCTTGATCTGCAGCTCTTCCGCATTCACCAGGTATTCGGTCGTTACGCCAAAGCGCCCGCTCGCCACCTGCTTGATCGCGCTTCGCTTGAAATCGCCATTCGGCTCGCGTTTGAAACGCGTCGCGTCTTCACCGCCCTCGCCCGTATTCGAGCGTCCGCCCATCCGGTTCATCGCGATCGCCAGCGTCTCATGCGCTTCCTTCGAGATGCTCCCAAAGCTCATCGCCCCGGTCGCAAATCGCTTCACGATTTCCGTCGCCGGTTCTACCTCTTCAATCGCCAAAGGCGTCGCGGCAAACTTGAAGTCCATCAGTCCGCGCAGCGTACAGAGATGCTTGTTCTGCTGGTCGATCATGCGCGCGTAATCTTCAAAAGTCGAAAAACTGTTCTGCCGTACCGCATGCTGCAGCTTCGCCACCGTATCCGGATTTACCGAATGAAATTCCCCATTCACGCGAAAATGATAGTTCCCACCCTGATCGAGGTCGGCCGAAAAATTGTTCATGGGGCGGTAGGCGAAATCGTGCTTCATCTTCGCCTCGCGCGCAATCACTTCGAGGCCCACGCCTTCGATGCGTGTCGCCGTTCCAGTGAAATATTTTTTCACGAACGCACTGTTCAGCCCGATCGCTTCAAACACCTGCGCGCCGCGATAAGACTGTAGCGTCGAGATGCCCATCTTCGAACACACCTTTAGCAAACCCTTGCCAATCGCCTTCTTAAAATTGCTCAGCGCCTTCTCAAAGGTCACCCCTTCCGGCAGCATGTTCTTCCTCGCCAGATCCTCCAGCGTCTCGATCGCGAGGTAAGGATTTACGGCGCTCGCCCCGTAACCGATCAGCACCGCAAAGTGCATGATTTCGCGCGGCTCGCCCGACTCGACAATCAATGCAACCTGCGATCGCGTACCCTCGCGCACCAGATGGTTATGCACTGCTGTCAGGGCCAGTAGCGACGGAATCGGCGCCGAGTTTTGATCCACTCCCCGGTCGCTCAGGATCAGCAGACGGTACCCTTTCTGGATCGCCTGCGAAGCCCTCCTGCAAAGCTTGTCCAGCGCCTCTTCCAGATCCCGCTCCGTCCCCGCCGCATCGAAAAGCGTAGGCAGAGTCGTCGCGAGAAATTCTCCCCAGCGCACATTCCTCAGTTGCTCAAGGTAGTGATTCGTTAACACCGGATGCTTCAGCTTCAGCGTGTGGCAATGCTCCGGCGTCTCTTCCAGAATGTTCCGCTCGGTACCGATATAGCTCGTCAGCGACATCACCAGCTCTTCGCGAATCGGATCGATCGGCGGATTTGTCACCTGCGCAAAAAGCTGTTTGAAGTAGTTAAACAGCGGTTGCGGTTTGTCGCTCAGACACGCCAGCGGCGTATCGGTGCCCATCGAGCCAATCGGCTCCTCACCACCGCCGGCCATCGGCAGCATGATCATGCGCAGGTCTTCTTCGGTATATCCAAAGGCGCGCTGCCGCTCAAGAATCGTGTGAAAGTCCGTCTCATGCCAGCGCGGCGGGGCGGGCAATCGATCAAGCGTAATCTGCTGCTTGTCCAGCCATTCGCGATAAGGCTGCTTGCCCGACAAACGCTGCTTCACTTCTTCATCCGGGATGATACGTCCCGCCGTCAGATCCGCCAGCAGCATCTTGCCCGGCTGCAATCGCCCCTTGTATTTGATCTCTTCCGGCTTCACCGGCAACACGCCAGTTTCGGAAGCCATGATCAGCAACCCGTCGTGCGTCACCATGTAGCGGGCCGGCCGCAGACCATTGCGATCAAGCGTCGCCCCGATCAGACGGCCATCCGTAAAGGCCACCGCCGCCGGGCCATCCCAGGGCTCCATCAAAGATGCGTGGTACTCGTAGAATGCCTTCTTCGACGGATCCATCGCCGCATCGTGATCCCACGCCTCCGGCATCAGCATCGCCATCACATGCGGCAATTCGCGCCCGCCCAAAGTCAAAAACTCCACCACGTTGTCGAGCGAAGCGGAATCGCTTCCGTGCGGCGTCACGATCGGGAACAGGCGCTTGAGGTCTCCAAAGCGATCGCTCGCCAGCACCGATTGCCGCGCATGCATCCAACTAATATTGCCCCGCACCGTGTTGATTTCGCCGTTATGGCACATGTAGCGGAACGGATGCGCAAGCTGCCAGGTCGGAAAGGTATTGGTCGAAAAACGCTGATGCACCAGACACAGCGCACTCGCCACATCCGGGTCCTTCAATTCCTTGTAAAAATTCGCGATCTGCGGTGCCAGCAGCAAACCCTTGTAGATGATCGTGCGGCACGACAGCGAAGGCAGATAGAAAAAGTCGCGATCCCGTATCCCCGAATTCGCGATCTCATTCTCGGCCCGCTTGCGTACGGAATACAGCCGCCGCTCCAGCTCGTCTTCGGTCATGCTTTCGTTGCAACCGATAAAAATCTGCTGGATATAAGGCTGCGAATCGCGCGCCAGCCTGCCAATCGCATTCGCGTCGATCGGCGTATCCCGCCAACCCAAAACCGTCATCCCCTCTTCACGCACAACCCGCTCGATGATCCCTTCACACTGCAGGCGCTGCGTCCGCTGAACGGGAAGAAAAACCATGCCAACGCCATACTCGCCTGCCTTCGGCAGCGTAAAGCCCAAGTCCAGACATTCGCGTACAAAAAATTTATGCGGAATCTGAATCAGAATCCCCGCGCCGTCCCCGGTGTCGGGATCGCAGCCGCAAGATCCGCGGTGGGTCAGATTGATCAGAATCTGAATTCCCTTCTGGATGATGTCGTGCGATTTCTCGCCCTTGATATTCGCGACAAAGCCCATCCCGCAGGCATCGCGCTCGCGCGCCGCGTCATAAAGGCCTTGAGAATCGGGCAGTCCCCGCAACATGGCGGATTTGGAAACATCGGTCATAGATTCACTCCAGATGTGACGAGTATAGCTAGATCGGCTGCCATTAGGCAAGCTGAACCTATTCACTTGTACTATTAGCTCAGATTATGCTATTCTTTGGCCAGTGCAGTTGGAACACATGCGGTTATTTCGGGACATCGCGCAAAGCCGGAGCGTCAGCCGCGGAGCCCTCCTCAATAAAGTGAGTCAAAGCGCGGCGAGCCAGCATTTACAGGAGCTGGAGAAGACTTTCGGCATCGACCTGATCGACCGCAGCACCCGCCCCATCCGGGTCACCGCAGCCGGGCAAGCCTACCTCGATTTCTGCCGCGAAGTTCTGCGCAAGAAAACGGAATTCGAAACCGAGCTGGACGAACTCAAGCGCTCGACTAGCGGCGAAGTCCGCGTAGCGTCCATCTATTCGGTCGGCCTCTCTAAAATGCACCGTCTCGAGGACGAATTCAAGCTCCGCTACCGGGATGCGCATTTGAAGGTCGAATACCTGCGTCCCGAAAAAGTTTATGAAGCGGTACGCGAAGAGCGCGCCGACATCGGCCTCGTCAGCTATCCTCTATCCAACCGCGAAATCACAGCCCTCCCCTGGCGCAAAGAACGCATGGTGCTAGCCATGTACCCCGGCCACCCGCTGGCTTCGATGAAGCGCGTCACCCCGGCTCGTCTCGACAGCGTCGCCTTTGTCGCTTTCGATGAAGACCTGCCGATCCGCAAGGACATAGACGGCTATCTAAAAGAGAACGGCGCGGAAGTCGATGTCGTCATGCACTTCGACAATCTGCAAATGATTAAAGAAGCGGTCATCCTCGGCAGCGGCCTCAGTATTGTCCCTTTTCCGGTGGTTGAGAAAGAAGTGGAAGAAGGCAAGATACGCGTCGCCGAACTCAGCCCCAGCCTGATCCGCCCCCTCGGCATCATCCACCGCCGCAACGCCAAAATGAGCCGCGCCGCAAAGGCGTTTCTAGACATGCTGCAAGAGAGCACCGAAGCCTCTTAGCCTTAAAGCCTAACTGGTTCCGCTACAAATGAAATTCATCCAGAGATCGGCCGACCTTCCAACATACTGACTGAGTCGTAGCGCTGTATTCGAAGTCATGCTGCGTTTCCGGGCTGGGATCCGATAAAATAG
>JBKJSR010000237.1:0-5740 GCA_046594355.1 Bryobacter sp. | reverse complement strand
AACGTCATGACTTCGAATCAGTTCATGAGGAGCGGAACGGACCCGGCGAATTTTGGATCCGGCCGTTCCGTGCGCTTGACGAGCGATGTCCTGAACCCGCAAGCGCTCCAATCCGGATCGACACAAATCTTCTTCAACGGATTGTGTACGGAAAGCGGATGCGCGGTAGCGGAATACACGGTGACTTTCAACATGATGGGCGCCGCAGGCGAGGGATCGGATTGGCGCAATTTTCTGATGGGAATTTCGAACGGCACCATCACCCCATACTTCACCGGTTCGGCCTGCGGCAACGACTTGCTCGACGGGGCGATCCCGGAACCATCCACCTATCTGCTGTTAGGCGGTGGTCTGGCGCTGATGGCGATTCGTGCGCGGCGAAACAAGCTCTAGGGGCGGCAAAGTTGTAAACTGAAAACAGGGCCGCATCGGAAGAACCCGGGCGGCCCTTCCTCTTTCTTTATGCATAACGTAGTTATCCTAGGCTCGGGCTGCGCGGGCAATACCGCAGCGATTTACGCGGCGCGCGCCGGCTTGAAGCCTCTTGTGCTGATGGGCAAAGAGCCCGGCGGCCAGCTCTCGATCACCTCAGAGGTGGAGAATTTTCCAGGCTTTCCCGAAGGCATCATGGGGCCGCAACTGGTCGAGAACATGAAGCTGCAGGCGGAACGCTTTGGCGCCGAATACCGCTTTGGCACGGTGGATGCGGCAGAGCTGTTGCAACGGCCTTTCCGCCTCAATGTAGACGGCGAATGGATCGAAGCTTCGACGCTGATCGTGGCGACCGGGGCGAGTGCGCGCTGGCTGGGCGTAACGGGCGAGCAGGGTCTGATTGGCAAGGGTGTGAGTTCGTGTGCGACTTGCGACGGATTCTTCTATCGCGGCAAGAAGATCATGGTGGTGGGTGGCGGGGATAGTGCGATGGAAGAGGCGAACTTTCTGACGCGCTTCTCGGATGTGACTCTGGTGCATCGCCGCGAGGAGTTTCGCGCATCGAAGATCATGATCGACCGTGTGGCGGCAAACCCGAAGATCAAGATTGTCTTAAATACGGTCATCGACGAAGTAGTGGCTGATGCCTCGGGAGTGGTCGGCTCGGCGAAGCTGCGCAATGTGAAGACGGGTGAAGTGACGACGGAGGCCGTGGACGGCTTCTTTGTCGCCATTGGCCATATCCCCAATACCAAGCCTTTTGTGGGGCAACTCGATCTCGACGAAGAGGGTTATATTCTCAGCCACGGTGGAGCCCGAACGAACATCCCGGCCGTATTCCATGCCGGCGATGTGCAGGACCGTCAATACCGGCAGGCGATCACCGCTGCGGGAGCGGGTTGTATGGCGGCGATGGAAGCGGAACGGCTGCTTGAGGCGGAAGGCCACTAGATGACGCTCGCCGGAAGAAGTGCTCTGGTCACCGGAGGCGCTTCCGGACTCGGTGAAGCCTGTGTTCGTGCTCTGGTGGCTGCGCATGCGTCTGTTACGATTGCCGATCTGAACGAGGCAAAGGGCGAAGCGCTCGCGCATGAGCTTGGAGCACTGACGCAATACTGTCGTACCGATGTTTGCGATGAGGCGGATGTGCTGGCGGCGCTCGATGAAGCGGAGCGGGTGGATATCGTGATTCACTGCGCGGGGATTGCCACGGCGGAGCGGGCTTTGGGCAAGGATGGGCCGCTTGGGCTGGACCGCTTTGAGCGTGTGTTGCGGGTGAACGTGGTGGGCACTTTTAACGTGAACCGGCTGGCGGCGGCGATGATGGCGAAGAATGAGCCGGGTCCGGATGGGGAGCGCGGAGTCATCATCAACACCAGTTCTGTAGCAGCCTTTGACGGGCAGATCGGGCAGGCGGCTTATGCGGCGTCTAAGGGCGCGGTTGCGGCGATGACGCTACCGCTGGCGCGCGAATTTGCGCGGATTGGGATTCGGGTGTTGTCGATCGCGCCGGGCTTGTTTCGCACGCCACTGCTGGCGGGATTGCCGGATGAAGCGATGAAGCAATTGGCGGCCACGGTGCCGTTTCCGTCGCGGTTGGGGGAGCCCTCGGAGTTTGCGAGCCTCGCGCTGCATATGATCGAGAACCGGATGTTGAATGGCGAAGTCGTGCGGCTGGATGGAGCGTTGCGGATGGCACCGCGGTAGGGGGGCAATTCGAGACGAGTAAAATGACTTCCAGCATCGGCATCAGATGCGCCTCGCTGATGTGCGACACACAGCCCACCGCTTGCCACTGCGTCACGGTGTCCACCGCGTTGAGTGGTCACACCCTTGGCCCCATTCCAGTCGCCTTGATGCACCGTGTCCACGCGCAGGAACCCCGGTTGGTCGTCCGGATCGGGCCGCGTCGGTTCGAACAGCGCCGCGTGTTTGCGGTACCCGGCGCTGTGGCGTAAGTTGTACAGATGCGCCACCGACACTCCCGCCGCAGGATGCAGCACGTCGCCGGCCCGCTCAACCGTTCGTGTACCCGGTCCAGTTCCGCCAGCAGCCGGATGTCCGCCGCCGTGTAGCGCGCGGGAATCTTGTGCCGCCGGTAAGGCTTCCCCTCCACCTTCCCGCTGTCCAGATAGCTCCGGATCAGTCTCGTCAGTTGCGACGCGCTCAGCCCCGTCACCTTTTGTTTCTCCCTCTCAAACTCCTGCGCTACCAGCAGCCGCTCGACCCAGGCTTAGCTTTCCCCCTCGCCCTTCCCCGGCAAACTCGATCTCGCGGCTGGAGTCCAGAAACTCCCGGATCTTCTCTCGGCTTAGATTCTCGGCATTCTCCATGCGTACTTGCATACGCCAGCATGCCTACTCCACCTTCCCCGCTTTCATGCTCACCTTGCATTGGACAATTCTGTATTTGCCCCTCGTGTTTTGAAATGCTATTCTTAAAGATTGTTTGCGCAAGCAATTGCGTAAACGATCAATTACGCCAAGAGAGGGGGTGAATAGAGATGGCTGAAATTCTCCTGCAAGACGGTGAGACCCTGGAAGCTGCATTGCGCCGCTTTAAGCGCAAAGTGCAACAGGAAGACATCATCAAGGAAATCAAGAAGCACTCCTTCTACCTCAAGCCCGGTGAAAGAAAGCGCGTGAAACAAGCGCTCGCCCGGAAACGCAACCGCAAAAAGCGGCGCGGAGACATGGAATAGTTTGTTATTGATTTCTAGCGAAAGCCACCAGATTCCGATCTGGTGGCTTTTTCTTTTGGGGCAGGGAATCTAGAATGGAAGGGTGAGCCAAGTACTTGAGGTTGTTCTTGAAGGATTGATGCGGCGATATTCCGAGCGAGTTCCTGATGTCGGGAAGATTCTGGGAGCTATGGAAAGCCAGGGTTTGGTCTCCAATCGCCTGGAAATCGAAAACGACCACATTGCCTTCAGAACCATGGGTGTACCGCAACTTGGGTTGAAAAGCTTTGAGAAGATCTTTAGCCACTATGGTTATCAGAAGCGAGAACCCTATCATTTTGAAGCCAAGAAGCTAGATGCCTTCTGGTATGCGCCGCCCGAACCGGTTTACCCAAGGATCTTTGTTTCCGAATTGCGGGTAGGGGATTTGAGTGCCGAGGCACAGCGGATCATCCATTCCTACACAGACGAGGTTAAGTCCGACCCAGTGGATCTGCTCGATCTCGAGGACGGCGTAGCGGTGGATGAGTATTTGCATTCCGGGTTGTGGCGGCTTCCAACTTGGGAAGATTACAGCCGACTGCTGGAAGAGAGTGAATATGCGGCCTGGGTGATTTACAACCGCTATTATTTGAACCACTTCACGGTGAGCGTGCACAATCTATCGACCCCATTCGATACGGTTGAAGGATTTAATATGTTCGTTGAGAATCTGGGTGTTAAGTTAAACAATTCAGGAGGAAAAATCAAAATCAGTCCTGACGGAATGCTTCTCCAGAGTTCTACGGTTGCAGAGATGGTGGATGCAGAGTTTGCTGGTGGGGACCGGCATTTGATTTCTGGAAGCTATGTAGAGTTTGCCGAACGTCAGGTCCTTGCTGAGCATCGCGGGCTCTCCAAATCCGAGATTGGAATGCAGCACCGTAGAGAGGGCTTTGAAGCTGGCAATGCTGACAAGATATTTGAAAGCACCTTCATTCGCCAGACATCTCAAGCATTGGCCACATAATATATGTTATCAGAAGCACTCAAGCCATCCATCCTGACTCGTCGAGCTCTAATTGGAGCCTTGCCAGCCGTCATCAACGGGCAGCAAAAACGGCCTAATATATTGATTCTGTACAGTGACGACCAACGAGCCGACACCATTGGCGCTTGGGGCAACCGCTTCATCGATACTCCAAATCTGGATCGGCTGGTAAAGCGCGGAGTCTCCTTTCGAAATTGCTACAACCAGGGCGGCCACCAACCCGCAGTTTGCGTTGCCAGCCGCGCAATGTTGATGAGTGGCAAGAGCCTCTGGCGCGCCACAGCAAAAGATGGACTCAATGGCCCGCTACTTCCGGAAAGATTTGCCGAAGCTGGCTATCGCACCTTCTTTACCGGCAAATGGCACAACGGTGCAGAAACCCTAAGTCGAGCTTTCCAAACTGGTGGACTAGTCCACCTCGGTGGCATGGGCCCACAAATCCAACCCAAGTTGCAGAATTTTGGATCATCACAAGCCTCCCAACGAGATGGACGCGCAACTCCATTATTTACTTCTTCTTTAGAGACTTATCTAAAGTCTACGATTAATACTCAGAAACCTTTTTTTGCTTATTGCGCATTCACAGCGCCACACGATCCACGCGAATCAAGGCCAGAGGATTCCAAGCGATACCAAAGCAGGGAACTCCCGCTTCCCCGCCCTTGGCTCCCTTCTCCGCAAACGGATAACGGTGAATTAGCGATCCGCGACGAGATAGTGGTTCCTGCCCCCCGAACCCGGGCACAGTGTCACAAGGAATTGGCAGACTACTACGGTTTGATCACCGAGCTCGATGAAAACATTGGACGAATTGTGAAATGCCTTGAGGATCAATCACAACTCGAGAACACCATTGTTGTGTTCGCATCCGATAACGGCCTTGCGATGGGTGCTCACGGACTCATGGGGAAACAGTCCATGTACGAGCACTCCCTCAAGGTTCCGCTGATTATGGCTGGGCCAGGTATTCCAACTCGAACTGAAACAAAACCAGTCTATCTTTTCGAAGTTTATTCACGACTTTGCCAGGCGGCAGGTCTGTCGGTACCCGGTTCGGTCGAGGGACCAGGGGCCCCAATGTATTACGGCTATCGGGACTTCCAGCGTGCTGTCCGGGTCGAAAACAGAAAGATGGCGTGGAGCGGTAAGTCTATTGAGCAGTTCGATTTATCAGTAGATCCTTATGAAGAACATAATCTATGGGGTACATCAAGAGCTTGGCCGGAAGCGCCGTTTCTAAGCGCGAAAGCCCAGTCGAAAATACATTTTGGAGATCCGCAGGCCTAGATGGAATCACCCCAGTTTTTGATCGCCAGCGAGGCGGCGATTCTTGTCGAGTTTGGTACAAGCAGGCAGGCCGACTTGCGTCCGGATCTTGTCCAGCGAGTCCATCGCCTGGTAGCGCTTCTCGATCTCTCACCGCTGGAGGGCATTGAAGAGTACACACCCGCATACTCGAGCCTTTTGGTTGAGTTTGACCCTTTGCGGCTACGGTCCGCCGATGTAAACGTGCACATCAACTTTTGTTTGGAACAAGTTGGACACATAGAACTTCCCGCTACGCAACAAATTGAAATACCGGTATTCTATGGCGGCGA
>JBKJSR010000224.1:0-5802 GCA_046594355.1 Bryobacter sp. | reverse complement strand
TTGGGATTCCGAGACTAACTGTTCGTTGATTGCTCAACCCGCCGAACCGCCGGATGCGGACCCGCATGTCCGGTGGTGTGGGAGGGGAGGAGCCGCGAGGCTTCCCCCTATCCCGATTGCCGGGGACGGATGTGTCGCGGACGCGGATTGGCGGGGAGCGGTGGTGGCCGCTGGTGCGGACGACTGGCGGCGAGTGGCAAAGTCTGGGGCGGGCGACTACATTTGGCGGAGCACTGATCGGGGTCGAAGGCCTGCAGCCAGTGACGGGTGAGACATGCGCCGTTCTGCTGGTGAATGCGGGGCAAGCTGGTGGGCGGGCAAGCTTTGATGCCTTTGCGGGTACAGTGCGGAAGCTGGGTGTGACGCGGCTGTATTCGGACTTGAATTTGGCTGCGGGTTGCAAAAAGACCTATCTGCTGGTGAGTGGATCGGGAGACCGGGACGGCGTATGGCTGGATCGGTGGACGAATTGGGAGGAACTCGGTTTACGGCTTCAAGCTGTGGGCGAGCTTGTGGCTGTAATCGAAACAAATCACAGTGCACAAGTAGCTCGATGGTGGCAGGGATTGGGAATTGTTGGGCAGTTGATCAGCTCGACCGACGAGTTGCGGATCGGCTACATGCAGCCGCTGCGGGGAGGCTTTGTGGCACGAGGGCTTGCACCTGCTGTCGACCGCTTGAACGGCGATTGGGAGGCGGCGGTACGGGAATTGACCCGAGGGGAGCTGGTTGTAGCGAGTCCGCGTCCGCTGTTCAATCGTCTTGCTATGATTGGTCCCAGGCGAATAGCTCTCGCAGATGTTGAGTTTTCGAATTTGGGCGGAGTGACTTGGGTTCCTTTTGATCGCTCTTTCGGGAGCGGAGCCGTGATTGCGGCGAATGTCGACGACCCTAAGATTGGACTTGCGGTTGTGAGCGGCAAAGGCTTGATTGTAAGAGGCTTGGCTGAGGGGCGCGCGGACTTAAGTCTGACCGTTGAGGATCAGGGGGTGAGTTATGTGGGCAACGCCAGCTTGCGGGTTGGTTTGGGAAATGCGACGGTTCGAGCCTGCCTGGTGGTCGTGGGGCAGGGACAATGTCTGGGGCAAATGCAGCGGAATATCCCGGTCGCTGAGGATGAGGTGGGTGGGCATGTCTTCATTGAAGTGCAAAATGAGAATATCTCTGCAATCAATTCTAAACTATATACTTAAAATCGCGGAGAGCGCAATATTCCGCTGGCGGTGCGCGGCTTAAGGGCTGGCAGAACCTTTGTGCGATTTCGGAGTCATGATGGGGAAGTAGTTGGAGATGTACCGATTCAGGTAGCGGAAGTTTTGGCGGCGGCAGTAGGTGTGCCGCCCACGTCTTGTCGCGAGGCGGCGACTTACCGGACGACCTTTGCGTTGAGCGGTGGCGACGAGACCCTCTACGAGCCGTTTGGCGGCGCGTGGTGGGGCAATGGTATTACACTTGTGTTTCGCCGGATGGGTACCGAGCGTTTTGAGATCCGGAGTAGTGGAGCGCCGGAAGGACAGTTTTTTGCGATGTCGGGAACACTGGGGACGGATTGCAGTTTTCTGGGGAGCGGGCAGGGAGTTGCGGGGTTGCGTGTGACAACGGCGCAGGTGAAGGGGAGGATCAGTGCGCGAGCGGGAGTGTTTGGTTCGTTGGCGCTCGACTATGCGATTGGCGTGGATGGGGTGTTTCCGCGACCGATTGAGTACCGTGGTACAGGGTTGCTTGCGGCGGGGTGCAATTACGGGCTGTCGCAGACGGAGAGTTTGAGTTGGTTCGGCGGACTTTTTCCAGTGATGGTGTCCAGCCCGGCGCTTTGCCCCTGGGCGGCGGAATTGAGCAGTGGGGCGGCGGAGATTGTGGTGGGGCTGGCGGGATTCGGGCCGGGGGTGGTTTGGCTGCAGGTGCCGGAAAACCCAGGAACTGCGCGGCAGATCGAACTGCGGGTTGGAGGGGAGAGACTGGTGCTGACGCAACCGGCGGCGGTGTTGGGGGACCCGAGTTGCAGGTGGTTTTGAATGGAGCTTCGTATGACGCGGTGGTGGCGCGATCTTCGTTGGCGCTGGTGTTGGGATCTGGACTTTCGAGGGACCTGAGAGTGGGTGGGGTAAGGGCACCCGTGATTTACGGGAGCAGTGCGCTGGCCCTGGTGCAGATTCCGGCTGAGGCACCGCTTGGAGTCGTGAATTTCACGAGTGGAGGGGGAAGACCTTTTCGGGTGCTGGTGGAACGGAGTGCGCCTGGGGTGCTGGAGGCTAGGGGCACAGAGGTGTTTGTGACGGGCATCGATTTGAGTTTGCCTGTGATCGTGGAGGTGGATGGGGTGGAGCGCGAGGTGCTGGAGGCGGAGCAGGTTGGGCTGGGTGTGTACCGGCTACGATTCGCCACGGGATTTGCGGATGCGCGTGGCAAACGCGTGATTGTGCGGCAAGGTGGCAAGAGTTCCCAGCGCAATGCCGATTTGAATTGAAGTCATCAACCTCATCGTCAGTAGCGCGGCAGCGATATTCACGCTGATCGCCGGCGCGCTGGTGTGGTGGCAGACCAGTCAGCACTTCCGCCACTCACGGTCCGCCTCTTATATTGAGCGCTTTAACAGCGAAGAGTATTTCACGGCCAGAATGGCGGTGGACCGATTGGCGGCAGTCGATCCCACATTTGAATCGATTATCAAAGCCGAGGTCGGCAGGGAGAAAGAAGAACTGGAGCGGGCTCGCCTACACGTGCTGATGTTCGCTAATATCTTTCAGGAAATCGGAGCCGCATATCGATTCAAACTGTTGGACCGGCGCTACACGTGGTCTGTCTTCGGCTTTCTGGCGCAGTATTATTGGCAGAGGTTATCGCCTTTCATCTTGAGACTGCGCGCCATTCGAAGCCGCCCTGAGCTTTATCGGGACTTCGAGCGTTTGGCGCTGGAAATGGCCCGGCTCGATGGAAAACTTGCCCGCTATCAAGATAAGAAATTTGGATTTCGCCCGCGAAAAGAAGGGGCATTGTTTGTATTTGCGTATGGCTCGCTGATGTCTCCGGATAGCGCCCGGAAGTCGGTTGAACTGAGCCTTGATTGCAAAGCGCTTGAGCGCGCAAGGCTTTATGGATACGAACGGGGATGGTTTTCTTTTGCCGCCGTGAGGTTAGGGGAAGGGCCAACAGCATTGAGCGAGACGATGGCTTTTCTCGGCCTTCGCAAGTGTCACGAGGCATTTTGTAACGGTGTGCTGATTCCAGTCTCGATGAAAGACCTGGCAAAGCTCGACGTGCGCGAGCGCGGTTACCAGCGGGTAGATGTAACGCCGCTCGTGTATCCCTCGACGAATGGACAAGTCTTTACTTACATCGTAGATAAGCAGAATGAAGCAGCGGCCAACGTCATTGTGTCGAGTGAATATGTATCGCTGGTGGAAGCCGCCGCGAAGGCTTACGGGGAAGATTTTCTGGCCGAGTATCAGGGGACCACAAAAGAGCTGGTGCTTCTCACTACATCCGAACGGTATTCCTTTAGCGATCCCGGCCAGAATCAAGCTTCAGGCCGGGAGTAGCGAAGCTTGGCTCAGCGCGGCGCTTTGGTGATGTGAGCGACGTGGTGGCGTCCGTGCCAGGCGTAGAGGTGCAGGAGCTTGTCGAGGGTCATCGGACCGGACACGGGGTGGATCAGTTCGCGGGCGAAGTCTGCTGTGGGCGTGAGTTCGAGGAGCACCGTGAGGCGGAGGTGGACGTTTTCGATGATGGCGAGGGAGGATTCGATGGGAAGTGCGGAATCGGGGAGGAGGGACCAGGCGTGTTCGTCGTAGGGCTTGATGGTGGGCTTGTCTTCGGTGAGGGCGAGGCGAAAGCGGATGAAGGCGTTCATGTGGGAATCGGCGATGTGGTGGACGAGCTGGCGGATAGTCCAGCCGCCGTGGCGGTAGGGGGAGTCCAAGTTCGCTTCACCGAGGGTGTCGAGGGCGGCCTTGAGCTGCTTGGGTAAATCGCGGATTTCGCCGATGGCGGTCTGGCGCTCGGATTCATTTACGAAGGGCGTGAAGGTAAAGGTACCGACGGGGTAGCGGGGGTCTGACATAATTAACATTATGGAACGTCGATCGTTTTTTCTCACGACCGCAGCGTTGTCTTCCACCATGATGTTGCAGGGCCAGGCGGCTGCGCCTCCCAAAACGCATTTGAAGGTGGGCGACGACGCCCCGGATTTTAGCGTACCCACAACAGCGGGTAAGCCTTTCAAACTTTCTGACTACAAGGGCAAGAACGGAGTGGTGGTTGCCTTTTTCCCCGCTGCGTTCACCGGTGGTTGAACAAAGGAAATGACCGGGTACCAGGCTGGTATCCAAAAGTTTAAAGAGATGGGATTTGAGGTAATCGGATTGTCGACAGACAATGTTCCGAGTCTCAAGTATTGGGCCGACAATGTGATCAAGCCCGATTTTCCGTTTGGAAGCGACTTTGCGACACGCAAGACCGCAGAAGCGTTTGGAGTGTTGATGAAGGACCGGGGGATGGCCAATCGAGCCACGTTTGTCGTGGATATCGATGGGAAGATCACCAGCATTGAAGAGGGAAGCTCGGCGGTCGACATAACCGGAGCAGTTACAGCTTGTTCACGGAGTAAGGGCAAGCATTAGTGGCGGTAGCTTTACTCGAAGTCCAAAACATCACTGTAGTTCGCGGAGAGATTCGCGGAGAGAGGCCGGCCCTGAACGGCCTCTCTTTACGTATAGAAGACGGTGAGCACATTGCGATCCTCGGTCCGAACGGGTGCGGGAAATCGACGCTTATCAAAGTGATTACGCGCGAGGAATATCCTTTGATGCGGCCCGGTGCATTCATCCGCATTTATGGCCAGGAGCGCTGGCACCTCGATGAGCTGCGCAAGTGGCTGGGCATCGTTTCCAACGACTGGATGGCGAAGGCGACGCGCGATGTGAAGAGCAGGGATCTGGTTCTCGGCGGTTTCTTCAACAGCGTTGTGATCGAGCCATATCACGAGGTGACGGAAGAGATGGTTGCGATGGCGGATGGGGCGCTGCGCGAGATGGGTGTCACTCATCTGGCGGACCGCTGGACGGATGAACTTTCAAGCGGCGAGGCACGAAGAGTGCTGCTGGCGCGGGCGCTGGTGCATACGCCGAAAGCGTTGCTGCTCGATGAACCGGGGACGAGTCTTGATTTTGCGGCACAGCAGCATTTGAACGAGCTGGTGAGTTTACAGGCGAAGTCGGGCAAGACGATCGTGCTGGTGACGCATCACTTGAGCGACGTGATCCCCGAGATTGAGCGGGTGGCGTTTATGAAGGACGGGCGGATTGTGGATGACGGTCCGAAGCACACGATGCTGACAACCGCGAAGTTGAGTGAACTGTTTGGCGCGCGGCTTGAGGTGATCGAAAAGGAAGGGCGTTACGGTTTGGTCTAGCGCGTTGGGAATGGCAGTGTGCCGGCCTATGGGGAGAGGCGCAAGGCTGGCATGACTGGGGCATAGCGTTGTTGCGGGCCACGCTTCTCTGTGCGAGTTGAGATCACGAACGCTTCTGAGGCTTCAGGATCGATTCCAATGGAATGTGATTGCGTCTGGGCCGAGGCACAGGACACGTTTGCGGTCGAGCCGATTGCCGATTTTGAGTAGAGGACTTGCCGGTTCGAGCACTCGTTTCGCGTTGGATCTCGCAGTCTTGATTTTCATTTCCCTCTGTGCGGCCCCTGGGCACCGCATTCTCATTCACCGCAGCTTGCGGAGGCAGTACTTTATCCGATTTCGAGTAATACTAAACTGCCCTAAACTCTATTGACTTCTAACTTATCAGTGAT
>JBKJSR010000395.1:0-3591 GCA_046594355.1 Bryobacter sp. | reverse complement strand
TGTCGGCCCACCTGGCTACGCGCTTCGAGCAGCACCTTTTAACCTGAATTCCGAAGATGACCTCGGCTGAGAGCGATTTGAGACCTTCAACGACTGGGACGCCTGGTCCGTTTGGGTTTAGCATCGCATCGGTGGGGCCACCTTCGGAATTCAGGTTAAAAGGTGCTGCTCGAAGCGCGTAGCCAGGTGGGCCGACACTGGAACATCAGACGATATAAAAATCCGGTTGTCTGGTTCTCCGAGCAAGGGCAGGCGTTGGCGCCGGGCGCGGGGAAGTTTATCCAAGCCACTCTTAAAAGAGCCGCCGCTGGAGATGATCGGGGGAAGGGCGATCCGTTTGAAGAGGTTGGCAAGCGCAATTGCACTCTAGGCATAGTAGAGATCGGCACCAGATTGTTGAAGGGACGCCAGGGGAGGTGAAAAGCCAAACCCGGATTTCCCTTGGGGCGGCGACGAGTAAGATGTTAGGAGAGCGACCTAAAAACTAATGAGTGAAAAATTGATTGGCGTGGATCTTTTTGCCGGTGCGGGTGGCTTGTCACTCGGGTTTGAGCAGGCAGGGTTCACCGTGTGCGCAGCCGTCGAGTACGACCCCATTCACGCGGCCACTCACGAATATAATTTTCCCGACTGCGCTACGATTTGCCAAAGCGTAGCCGACATTAGTGGAGCCTACATTCGAGACCATTCCACGATCGGGAAACAGGATGTGGATGTTGTGTTCGGAGGAGCTCCCTGCCAGGGATTCAGCATGATCGGGAAGCGGGCATTCGACGATCCCCGCAATCATCTTGTTTATCACTTCACCCGCGTCGTGGATGAGATCAAGCCCAAATATTTTGTGTTTGAGAATGTACGCGGCCTCACACTCGGAGAACATAAAAAATTTCTGGAAGAGATTATCGCCGAATTTAAGATTAAAGGCTACTCAGTTCGCGAGGATTACCAGGTTCTAAACGCATTCAACTTCGGAGTACCTCAAGACCGTCAACGCTTGTTTCTAATGGGTGCGAGAGAGGGATGGCCCTTACCAATGTATCCAGATCCTTCACATAGCAAACCCGGCAAGACGCTCGACTTAGGCTTTGTCCGGAAAACACCATCAGTCTGGGAAGCGTTGAGCGACCTTCCAGAAGCGGACGACTTTCCGGAATTGCTGCAGCGAGACTGGGTCGAGGCGGAATTCTCGAGCCCAAGCGCTTATGCAATGCTTTTAAGACAAAACAACGAAAGGGGCGAATCCAGGAATCTACTCACATCCAGCCTGCGAACCATTCATACGCCGCTCTCAATTCAACGATTTCAGTCTACGCCCGCTGGCACGGTGGAAGGTGTAAGCCGTTTTCTGAAGTTGGACCCGGAAGGGATTTGCAACACGCTCAGGGCCGGCACGGCAAGCGATCGCGGGGCCTTCACATCTCCGCGCCCTATCCATCCCTATTCACCTAGATGCATCACTGTGAGGGAGGCGGCCCGGCTGCATTCTTATCCGGACTGGTTTCGATTTCATGTCACAAAATGGCATGGTTTCCGTCAGGTAGGAAACTCAGTTCCGCCTCTACTGGGGCAAGCCGTGGCAGCGAGTATCATGAAGCAAGTTGGCGTCGCAAGCAAAAATGCCAAGCCCCCTAAAGTCGGAGACTCCAGACTCTTGGAATTCAAAATGTCCAAGGCCTCTGAGTATTTCGGCGTTTCGCCGACGGTGGTTCCCCAACGCATTCGGAAATCACCGCGAGAAATCATCCATGCCTAAAAAACTTTCGCTTTACGATGCCTTAATCGTCAGAATTTTCAACAACCACTTTAGGCAAGGAGTCGACTTCTTCGACTTCGACCGGGTTGAGATCGAGACTGTAGCCGCTGAGCTGAATCTTCGCTTGCCGAAAAACCTTGGCGACCTCATTTATTCATTTCGCTACCGGAAGTCTCTACCCGCTGAGATTGCCGCGACGGCATCGGGAAAGAGAGCATGGATCATCTTACCCGCAGGCCGGGCGAAGTATCGCTTCGAGCTGGCAAAACTTACGCAAATTGTTCCCAGACGCGATCTGATCGCGACGAAGATTCCCGATGCAACACCGCAAATCATCGCAGCGTACGCACTTACGGATGAGCAGGCGCTTCTCGCGCGTGTCCGATACAACCGTCTGATCGATATCTTTCTTGGCCTCACTACCTACTCCCTTCAAAACCATTTGCGTACTACTGTCAAGAGGATGGGGCAGATCGAGATCGATGAGATTTACGTCGGAGTGAACAAGACAGGGCAGCAATTCGTGATCCCCGTTCAAGCCAAAGGTGGCGCGGATAAATTGGCCGTCATTCAAACGAGTCAAGATCTGGCATATTGTGCCGAGAAGTTTCCGAATCTCACTGCGAGGGCCATTTCCGCCCAGTTCATGAAGGAAGACGTCATTGCAATATTCGAATTGACGATAGAAAGCGATGAGGTCAAGGTAGTTGAAGAGCGGCACTATCGCCTTGTTCCGGCAGGATCGATCACAGCCGACGATTTGAGGAACTACGCCAATCGCTGATTGGTTGCTCTCTCTTCCAAATCAAGATATGGATCACGTTTCGAAAGAGGCCCGCTCCAAAATTATGGCCGCAGTCCGATCGAGAGGGAATCGGTCCACGGAGATAGCGATGGGAAAGCTGATGTGGGCGGCGGGGCTGAGAGGTTATCGAAAGCAATGGCCCGTGCCTGGAAAACCGGATTTCGCTTGGCCCGCCCTGAAAATCGCTCTATTTGTCGATGGTTGCTTCTGGCACGGATGTACAAAATGCAAGTATCTTCCGCACACTAACAAATCATTTTGGCTCAATAAAATTGAAACAAACCAAGCGAGGGACCGGCGCGTATCTAAACAATTGCGAAAGAATGGATGGGCTGTTATTCGAGTTTGGGAGTGTGCCGTCGGCAAGCCGCGAGCCATCCGGCGAATCGATCGAATTGTCGAAGAACGTCGTAGGCAAAGAATTGGATAATGATCCAACGGTAGGCAGTCGAAGCTCGCCCGCAAAGCTAGTGTAGGGCTGTCAATAAGCGGCGCGAGGTCAAACTCAGCTCTGCCGCCTCCCGCAAGTGGCTTGTCTTGTGAAAGATAGAGTTCGCATTTCCTCGATCTTTCCTGTTTCGGACTACAGCTCTTGCCGAAACAGATGCCAAGCTTATTCCAGTTGCGGCGAGTAATTTAGGCCGGAGGATGGCCCGGCCCCAGTTCTTTAGGCCGGATGGCCAACGGGTGAGTGACCTCGAAGCGCCAAGAGTCTTTGTTTATGGTCTTTGGACGTATTTCGGCCAAGCCAACTGTCGGATCGAGTTTAATATTGCCGTTCATGACATTTGGGGAAAGCGCTTCGCCTTTGCTTTTCGCAGTCGAATAAATGCCTGTTCGAAAAATGAGAGCGAGAGGTTTGATACCGCGCTGGAGGCGGGCGGGAGTAGAGTATCTTCGCACCGCCCGATAGAGATCAATGCGGCAAAGAAGCAGGCGCAGAATCTGCTGAGGACTTGACTGGCAGAGGGGGAACTGAGAGCGGTGCTGGAATTTGCTGACACGAAGCTGCAGTTGCCGAGCAATTCGTTCT
>JBKJSR010000302.1:0-9875 GCA_046594355.1 Bryobacter sp. | reverse complement strand
AAGAAATTGGTGACGCCGATGAGGAGGTCGCGAAAGAGGGCGTCCACTTCGGCTGGGGTGAGCTGCAGATAGCGGACATAATCTTCAAGGCGGGCGATCTGGTGGACGGCCATGCGCCGCTCGACGCGGCGAATGATGGTATTGCGTTTGTACTGGGAAAAGTCATGAGTGGTCTGGGAGCGGAGCAGGTGAAAGATGGTTACGAGGCCATCCGCCGGCGACGAAGTCGGCGAAGTGCCGGCAATGGTGGATGTGCCGAAAGCGTGGGCGACGTAGGCGATGAGTTGAGCGGGCATCTCACTTGGCGCGAGCACAAAATCGACCAAGCCTGTTGCGATGGCGCTGCGAGGCATGCCATCGTATTGGGTGGTTTCGGGTTTCTGCACCATCACCATGCCGCCCTCACCCTTGACCGAGCGGACGCCGAGAGAGCCATCGCTACCCGTGCCGGAGAGGACGATGCAAATGGCGCGATCGCGCTGGTCCTGGGCGAGGGAGCGGAAGAAGAAATCGATGGGAAGCCGGATGCCGCGGGCCAAGGTGGGTTCGAGCAATTGCAAAGTACCGTTGACGAGCGCCATGTCGCGATTGGGAGGGATGATGTAAGCGCAGTTTGGCTTGACCACCATACCGTCCTCGACATCAAACACCTCCATCTTGGTGTAGCGGCGGATCAAATCGGAAAGAATACTTTTGTGGTCTCGGGCCAGATGCTGCACCAAAACGAAGGCCATACCGGGATTGTTGTCGGATGGCATGGTAGAGAAGAAAGCCTCGAAGGCTGCCAGCCCGCCGGCGGAGGCACCGATGCCGATGATCGGGAAGCCGACGCCGTGGTGCTCGGCCGGGACTTCCTTCTGTTTTATATTGACTGGTTCTCCGGGTGCCTCTTGTTCCGGTACATTTGTTTGGGGTGCTGCCGGCGGTTTCAACCTACGCTCTTTTTCGGCCATGATTTATGCTCCCGATTTCCGCCGTACTAAGATCTCGTCAAGCTGCTTGTCCGATTGCGGAATCAGACGGAATGATACGCATCCAGAGCGTTGTCCAGGTGATTCCAAAATCGGGCCAAGCCGCAAATATGATTTTAGATCAACAGCGGCGCAAATGATATCGCCTCAGGCTCTAACTTTTCAAGTGGATGCGAAATGTTCAATGCTTCACGATGCAGCGCCGATGATTGCAACGCGCTGGAGCGTTTTTGAGTGTGCGACGTAGAATTGATAGATTCGAGTAAATGTCGGCAAATGCTGAAATCGCGGAGGCAGCGCCAAGGCCGACCCGCAAAGGCTCGTGGCTCGGTATCGCGGAGGCGGCGTAAACTGCTGCTGCGGCCATACGAACGTATTTAAACGGTCGTGGTACTAGTCGGTGGCTTCGCGAAGCACGGGGTTTGCGCTGCTCCAGTCAGAAGCGCAGAGAACGCTGAAGCAGGGCTTCGAAGCCTGAGGCATCGCACACGGTCAACACTTCAACCAGTTTGCCCGATGGATTGAGAACGAGCTTGCCTGATCGCCCGGCGGAAAGCATTCGCTTCTCGCGGCGAAATAGGCCGGGCGCGGCGATGGATGCAGCGGCCAGCTCGTCCCACCAGTAACGCTCTTTTTCCCCATAGGCGCGGCGAAGTTCTTGCGCCACGCGACTGCCTCCCAAGCTCAATACACTCCCGCGACTGGGGAAGCGATTGGTGAGGTCGAGCGGACAGAGCGTGAGGGGAATTTTGCTGCCCATAATTATGCCCAGAGCCGCCGCGTCTGCCGCCGCGTTCCATTCCGCTCCACCCTTTGCATTGCCCGTAATGTAGATGGCACCACCCATCCAGGTCAGAGCCGCTGGTTCGCGACCCTGCCTAATCAGCTTGGCGATGCGGGTCAGTGGCCCTGTTGCCAAAATATCGGCACCTGCGGGGATGTCTTCACTCAATTTTGCGTCGCGTTCGCGCAAATCTTCGAGCAGCATGGTGATGCGCTTACGAGCCGTTGCGGCGTTTGCAATGCCGGGGGTAATACTGATTCCGATCACCTTGACGCCGGGGCTGCGCAGCAGAATTGCGAGAGCGGCAACGTCTTCCCAGCCGCCATCCTGATCGAGCCAGACTTCGCGCGGACTAGCGTTGCCGCTAAGTGCGTAACCAAAACCAAGGAAGGCGCGCCTAGTGATACTTATGCGTGTTACCGTTTCTGCTATGCGCCGTACTTTTTTCAGCCTGCTGATCGTTTTCATTGCCGCTGGCTCCAGTTTCGCTCAAAGCGGCTATCTGAAGCCGCCCAAAGCGATTCTCGATGTACTGAATGCTCCGGCGACTCCCACCCCCAGCGTGAACCCAACCCGCACTCATGTGCTGTTTCTGCAGACGGTGCGTAATCCTACTATTGCCGATCTCTCGAAACCCATGCTGCGCATTGCCGGCCTGCGGATTGATCCCGCTAATTCCGGACCACACCTCACCACTTACGGCTACGGACCTTATTTGCAGAAGATCGATGGCGGGCAGATTACCAAGCTTGAGCTTCCGGCGAAGCTGGCTTTGACTGGGCTCAACTGGTCTCCGGATGGACGCTTCTTTTCGCTGGTCAATCACACGCCCGCGAGTCTGGAACTCTGGGTGGGTGAGACGGCAACAGGCCGCATCAAGAAAATCGAAAAGGCAGCTTTGAATGCGGCTGTGGGAGACGCAGTCGAGTGGATGCCAGATTCGCGCAGCCTACTAGTGCGCCTGGTGCCTGCGGCGCGGGGCAAAATGCCCGAAACTCCGGCCACGCCGAATTCCCCCAGCATCCAAGAGAGCAGCGGTAAAGCGGGCGCAACGCGCACTTATCAGGACATGCTCCGAAACCCGCATGATGAGCAACTCTTTGCATACTTTGCCCAGTCGCAGTTGGCCTTTGTCAATGCGGCCAACGGCCAGATCACTTTGATCGGCAAGCCGGGATTGATTACCGCTCAGCAGTCTTCACCCGATGGCCAGCACTTGCTGGTGAGCCAGGTGCATAAGCCATTCTCGTATGTGCTGCCTTTCAATCATTTTCCGCGCGAAGTGGAAGTCTGGAGCCGGGCCGGATTGATGGAGTACAAAGTGGCGAGTCTTCCCTTAATGGAGCGAATTCCGATTGGTGGCGTTGCGACTGGAGCCCGGCAGGTGGGCTGGAATCCGAGTGAAGTGGCCAGCCTGTTTTGGGTGGAAGCGCTGGATGGCGGCAACCCGAAGGAGAAGGTACCCAATCGCGATCGCATTCTGGTGGCCAAGGCTCCGTTTCAAGGAGAGCCGATGGAGATGGCGAAGGTAAAAGAACGTCTGGTTGGCCAGCCTCTTTGGAGCGCAAAGGGCAATACGGTAATCCTCAGCGACATGGAACTCGACCGCCGCTGGCTGCGTACGATGATGATGGATCCAAAGAATCCCACTGCTCCGATGAAGATTCTCTCCGAGCGAAACATGCAGGATCGGTATCGCAACCCAGGCACTTTTCTGACTGAGACACTGCCGAATGGACAACGCGTACTTGCTGAATCTGGGGGCTACCTGTTTCTTGAAGGCGAAGGAGCGTCGGCAAATGGGGATCGGCCTTTTCTTGATCGCCTCGACCCGGTGACCGGCAAGAAAGAGCGCCTTTTCCAGTGCGATGCGGATCATTACGAAAGTGTCGTTGCGCTGCTGAGTGACGACGGCTCGCGCTTTCTCACGCGCCGTGAATCTCCGGCTGAAGCGCCAAACTTTTTCATTCGCGATACCAAGGGCGGGCTAAGCGCCTTGACGAATTTTCAGGATCCCTCCCCACAGATCCGGGGCATCGCCAAGCAGCTTGTGAAATACAAACGCCCCGACGGCGTCGACTTGAGTTTTACGCTTTATCTTCCGCCCGGCTACAAGCAGGGCACGCTTTTGCCTACCGTTGTTTGGGCTTACCCGATTGAATTCAACGATGCCGATACGGCGGGTCAAATCAGTGGCTCGACCAAGCGCTTTACAACACTGACCAGCTACTCGCATCTGTTTTTTTTGCTTGAGGGCTATGCGATCCTCGACGGCGCTACGATTCCAATTGTCGGTTCTCCCGAAGTTGCCAACAACACTTATGTCGAGCAACTCACCGCTTCGGCAAAGGCGGCCATCGACAAGGCGACCTCGATGGGCGTTACAGATCCGGAGCGGGTTGGCGTCGGCGGGCACAGTTATGGTGCCTTCATGACCGCCAATCTTCTGGCCCATACCGATTTGTTCCGGGCCGGCATCGCCCGTTCCGGTGCTTACAATCGCACACTTACTCCTTTCGGGTTTCAAAGTGAGCGGCGTACTTTCTGGGAAGCCCAGGATACCTATCTCAAGATGTCGCCGTTCATGATCGCTAATAAGATCAAGGTGCCAGTGCTGTTGATCCATGGCGAAGCGGATAACAACCAGGGAACTTTCCCCATCCAGTCCGAGCGCATGTTCATGGCGATTCGCGGCAATGGGGGCAATGTCCGTTATGTGACTCTGCCGCATGAGTCGCATGGATATTCCGCCAAAGAGTCGGTGGAACACGTGCTGTTTGAAATGGTTTCGTGGTTCGACAAGCACGTCAAGAACGCGCCGGCGCGTATTACGGGCAGCAACTGATGTGCGGCTGCTTCCGATAGAAGAAACGACAGCCCGCCGGATTCTTTCTCCGGTCTCCGGTTTTCTCAAGGAAGCCGGATTCACGCACTCGCTGACCCCAGCCCGCAACTGCACCTATGGCTGTAGCTATTGCTACGTGCCGACGATGCGGATTCGGGCCGGTCTGAAGCCGGACGACTGGCAGCATTGGGGCGAATATACCACTTACAAGAAGAATGCTCCCGAATTACTCAAACGCGAGTTGCGTCCCGATCAACTCATCTATTGTTCGCCGCTTACCGACCCTTATCAACCCGCTGAGATGAACGAGGAGATGATGCCGCGAATTCTGGAACAGGTGTACATTCATCCGCCGAAGCTTTTTGTATTGCAGACGCGGTCAGTGAATGTGCTGCGCGACGTGCATTTGTTGCAGGCTGTCGCCGAGCACACCGACCTGCGGATCAGCTTTTCGATCACTACCGACGACGACCGGATCCGCAAGATTTTCGAGCCGCGTTGCGAGTCGATCCCCGATCGTCTGCGGGCGATTGAAGCATTGCGCGAGGCGGGGTTGAATGTTTACGCGACCCTGGCCCCGATACTGCCTTGCGAGCCAAAGTTGCTGGCACGCCTTGTGGTGGATGCCACTGTGAATTCAATTATTGGCGATCCGCTGCATGTTCGAGCCTTGAAGCCCAGGGGTGCTACGACACGAGATGCGGCGCTCAAAATCCTCGATCACTATGAGCAACCGCAATGGGCCGAGGCGGAATTTCAACAGCGGCTGATCGAAGTGTTAGACCATGAAATCAGTGAGCTTGGCCGCGAGTTTGCGACCGGCCCCAAAGGTTTTTCATGCTTGACACAAACGCTATCCTCGCCCGCCTTGGCATCGAGAACGCCCAAGGCAGCCACGTCCTCACCTCGTTCAATCCGGCCACGGGCCAGGCAATAGCTTCGGTCGCGCTGGCGACTGAAGCCGACTACGAAAAGGCTGTACAAAGTTCGGAAGCGGCCTTTCTGCGCTGGCGTCTGGTACCGGCTCCGCAACGCGGTTTGATGGTTCGTGAAATCGCCGAGGCACTGCGCGTACACAAGCAGGATCTCGGGGCATTGGTCAGTCTTGAGACGGGGAAAATTTATCAGGAAGGGCTGGGCGAGGTGCAGGAGATGATCGATGTCGCAGATTTCGCCCTCGGACTTTCGCGACAGCTTTACGGCATGACCACGCAATCCGAGCGGCCCGGCCACCGTCTCTATGAGCAGTGGCATCCGCTGGGGCCGGTGGGAGTGATTAGCGCATTCAATTTCCCGGTTGCCGTTTGGGCGTGGAACGCGCTGATCGCGGCTGTTTGTGGTGATACGGTGATCTGGAAGCCGTCGGAAGAGACCCCGCTGAGCGCAGTCGCCGTGCATAACATCGCGAGCACAGTTCTGCGCAAGTATGATTTCGCAGGCGTTTTTTCTATGCTCACAGGCGACGTCAAGAGCGTGGGCGAGCCGATGCTCGACGACCGGCGGTTGCCGCTGATTTCAGCGACCGGTTCTACGCGCATGGGCCGCATTGTCGCCGAGCGCGTGGGGCGGCGTCTGGGGCGAACGCTGCTCGAACTTGGCGGCAACAACGCGATCATCCTGATGCCGGATGCGGATCTCGATCTCGCGCTTCGCGGCTGCCTATTCGCCGCCGTGGGAACCGCAGGGCAACGCTGTACCAGCCTCAGAAGGCTCTTTCTGCATCGCTCAATCGCCGATGCTTTCCGCGCCAAGCTGGCCAAGGCCTATTCGCAAATCCGCATTGGCGATCCGCTAGTCGAGGGAACGCTGATGGGTCCGCTGATCCATGCGAAAGCTGTTGGCGCTTATCAACACGCGGTCGCCCAGGTTTCAGCCGAAGGCGGCGAAATTATTTACGGCGGCAAGGTGATGCACGGAAACTTTGTCGAGCCGGCGATTGCGCGTTCGCGGCACGACATGCCGATGGTGCGGGAGGAAGTGTTTGCTCCGCTGCTGCATACCATCGATTTCGATGATCTCGATGAGGCCATCGCCTGGAATAACGAGGTGCCGCAAGGCTTGTCGAGTGCGATATTCACGGGCAACCTCAAAGCGGCGGAAGCGTTTCTGTCGGCGCGTGGTTCCGATTGCGGCATCGCGAATGTCAACATCGGCACGTCGGGCGCGGAGATTGGTGGGGCGTTTGGCGGCGAAAAAGATACGGGCGGGGGAAGGGAATCGGGGAGCGATTCCTGGAAGGCTTATATGCGGCGGCAAACAGTAACGATCAACTATTCCGATGCGTTACCACTCGCGCAAGGCATCGAGTTCAATTTCGATTAAGCGGCTTGGCGATCCGCTTCCGCGATGCGGACGGCATAGGCGGAAAGCTCTTCGTAATTCGCCGTCACAAGCTGTTTATCCATGTCCTGCCAGGTTGAGATCATCTCGATCAAATGCAGCCCGCCCAGCTTCATGCACCAGGAATCGGTGATGGCGCGCTGCTGTTCGGCGGCGATTTTGATCAGGACTGGCAGCGGCAATGCGACCACCTTTTCCTGCTCTTCTTTGTCCTGATCGGGCGCATCACAGGAGATTTCCCATTTCACGTCGATCGCATCGGCGCGACGAATGGAGATGGCGTTTTGCTGCCAGCGAAATGCGACCTTCCAGGAACGGCCAAAGGGATCTGGCCCAGTCTTGAAAGTGCGGAAGTTTTCAACCATCAAGTCAAGGCTAACGCAAACTGGACCGGATGAGGGCAAGGAACTCGTCTTTGCTCGCTTTGTTGCGGCGGAACTCGCCGATCATGGCACTGGTGATAGTAGAACTGCACTGCTTCTCGACACCACGCATCATCATGCAGAAATGTTGCGCTTCGCTGACGACGGCCACGCCACGCGGTTCCAGTACTTCCATCAACGTGTCGGCGATTTGCTGGGTGATGCGTTCCTGAACCTGAAGGCGGCGAGCGAAGACATCGACAATTCGCGGAATCTTGCTCAAGCCGATGATCTTTTTGTCGGGCAGGTAGGCCACGTGAAAGCGGCCGAAGAAGGGCAGCATGTGGTGTTCGCAGAGCGAATAATATTCGATATCCTTCACTACGACCATGTCGTCATTCTCGGCTGCGAAGAGAGCGCCATTGACGAGTTCTTCGATATTTTGCGTATAGCCGCTGGTCAGAAAGCGGAGCGCTTTTTCGGCGCGGTACGGAGTGCGCAGCAGACCCTCGCGTGTTGTATCTTCACCAAGATCCTTGAGGATTTGTTCGTAAAGGTCGCCAATGGGTCCGCGTTCGTCCTTCGTCGCGTCCACCTTTTTTGTCTGATACCTGGATGGCACTTTCTCCGCATCCATCTTTTGTTCTACAACCTTCAAAGCTGCCGCCTTATTGCTTGACTTCATTTGCCTGTATCTCAAATCGATTATTTTTAGTTTCGTAGATCCGCACCCGGTCGAGGATCGCCGCAGAGGGTGGAAAATGTTGTTGCCATCCCGTCTTCAACCATTTGGCGAAGACATAAGCCACGTTCTCGGTAGTGGGCACCAGGTTCCGCAATTCTTCTACCTGCTCGTTCAAATTCCGGTGGCTCACTTTCGACAGAATTTCTTGTTCGACACAATGATCGAGCTTTTGCCGGTCCACTAGCAGCCCCGTCTGCGCATCGGGGTTGCCGCTGACCGTCACTTCAACCCAATAATTATGACCGTGGCCAAAGGGATTATTGCAGCGACCGTAGACCTGCCAGTTTTCGTCTTCACTCAAGTGTTTCGAGTGCAACCTGTGGGAAGCCGAAAACGGATAGCGCGCCGTGAATTTCATTCGCCGCGATACTCCACATAAATGAAATCGGTTTCATAGAGACGCACTTCGTGAAGTTGCACTGTTTCGGTTGAGAAATGCGGCACGATCCGCCGCCAGATTTCGCGGGCGATGTTTTCCGCCGTAGGAACGATTTTATCAAAAGGCGCAACTTCTGCGTTCAGGTAGCGATGATCCATCACATCGATCACTTCGCGATTCAAAACGGTCTTGACGTCTTTGAGATCGACGATCATGCCGGTCACCGCATCTACCTTGCCGCTTAAGGTCACTTCCAGCACATAGTTGTGCCCGTGCCCGTATGGGTTGGCGTCAACACCAAAAACTTCACGGTTTTTTTCTTCGGTCCAGCCTTCTACCGCGCAGCGGTGAGAGGCCGAAAATTCCACACGTCGGGTGATCAGCATTGGTTCCCACCTAAAGAGATGTTCGACTATTGTCTCGCGATTCCATAAAATGGTTCTACATGGCCAAAGCCACTTCTACATCCACTACCTCATCGCCCTCGCGCATCTATTTGTTAGGGATTGCCCTGACGATGGCGGCACTCTTCTTTATCATGGCCGATACGCTCACCGAGAAACTGGTAAATCAGGGAGACCAGGCACCTGGCTTCTCGGTACAGACCGATCAGGGCAAAGCCATTTCACTCAAAAATTATCCCGGCAAAGTGCTGGTATTGAATTTCTGGGCCTCCTGGTGCAAGCCTTGTGTCGACGAGATGCCTTCGCTCAACGAGTTCTCGAAGCGCATGGCCCCGGAAGGCGTGACCGTACTTGGCATTTCCGTCGACCACGATGAGACCAAATACAAGAAATTTCTGAAGGACGCGAATATCGCGTTTCAGACCTACCGGGACGTGAAAGCGGATATTGCCGCCTCCTATGGCACCTACAAATATCCCGAAACGTATATCATCGACAAGCAGGGTAAAGTTGTCGAGAAGATTATCGGCGAAGAATTCTGGCTCAATCCAAATGTCATCCAACGCATCCGTCGTCACCTCTAAGAAGGCCGCCTTTCCGGCAGCGGCACATCGGGAACTGCTCGCGCTTCTCGGGCCCAAGGCTGTTCTTGAACGTACCGAAGATCTGACTCTTTATGAATACGACGGCGGCGTCGACAAGCATAAGCCGGATCGGGTTGTGTTTCCACGCACAGCGGTACAGGTCAAGGCTATCGTCGAAATTGCCGGCAAGTACGAATTGCAATTTATTGGGCGTGGTGCTGGTACAGGCTTGTCGGGCGGCGTGATTCCGCGTTACGGCGGCTTGATGGTGAGTTTTGCACGCATGAATCAAATCGAGAAGATCGATCTTCCGAATGAGCGGGTGGCTGTGCAGCCGGGTGTCGTGAATCTCGATGTGACGCTGGCCGTGCAAACTCGCGGTTATTTTTATGCGCCCGATCCTAGTTCGCAACGGGCCTGTACGATAGGGGGAAACGTGGCGGAAAATGCCGGTGGTCCGC
>JBKJSR010000188.1:0-5305 GCA_046594355.1 Bryobacter sp. | reverse complement strand
GTTTTTCAGACGGTCCGGATCCAGATCCAGGCGCGCCTGGCCCGGAGCTCCGTTATGCGGCACCCTCGGATGGATTTTGTCATCCTGCTGCATCACGAGGGCAAAGTCCCGCATCGATTCAGACTCGACCCGCGTTGTTTCGACCGGATCCATTGGTTTTCCCCTTTCCGATCTCAATTGCCAAACCGGCTGCTGCTCGCCCGTTCCCCATGCTCTCTCTCGCGGTCTCAATGGAGGTCAAGACCAGATTCAGGCTCAGGTACACGAGGTCCACGCCAGCCACGGAAATGGTCACCTCGCCTGCCACGACGACGCCCTTGTTCAGCACACGGTCGAGAACCTCGCAGATCGAAACGCGCTCGCTTTCATCCAGCGCACATAGTTCAGGCGTGAATCTGTCTCCGCCGGGTGTAGTTTCACGATGCATCACTGCTAACCATCTCCTTTATGGCGGGCTGGTACAGGCACCGTCCAAACTTCTCCAGCCGCTCTAGCCCGGCGATCTCCGGCTGTCTGTAAACCAGCGTCTGTTGCTTCTCAGGGAACATCTGCCGGAAACTCTCCGCCACCAGCAGCTCCCTCCGCCGCAGGCTCGAACACAAGCGGCAATCGCCCGGTGGCGTCATCAGGTTCAGGTACACGAGCGGGACGGCCATGCCCATCCGATCACACGCGGCCACCAGATCCTTGGTTTCCTCCAGCGCCATCTGGGTGGGGATGCTCACTACGTATAGCACGGAGGCGACCGGATTCCGGAGCAGTTCCCGGAGTTTCTTCAAGCTCCGGGAGATCCCCACCAGTTCCTCGGCGAATCCGGGCAATCGCAGGATGCGCTCGTACTTTATAAAGAGGTTGAAAAAGGCCTTCAGCCACTCGTTGATGAGCTCCGGGAGTTCCAGCAGGCGAATCAGGTGGCCAGTCGGTGCGCAATCCAGGACGAAAAGATCGTAGCTGTCCCGGGCCAGAAACTCCATGATGCGCGTGAGCGCCATGATTTCATCCAGTCCGGGCGGAGCAAGGTCCATCATTCTCTCGAGAACCACGCGGTCAAAAGTCAGGTCGAAGCCCCTGGATATGGACTCAAGAAAGCTCTCCAGCTCCTCGGCGTACCGCATTTTCAGCTTTTCAAACTCCGCCTTGGCGTCGATTTCCATGACGGTCAGGCCATGGAATAGGACCGTCGGCCGGGGGCCGATTTCCCCTTGCAGGCAGGCTGAGAGTGAGTGGGCCGGATCGGTGGAGAAAAGCAGAACCCGCTTCTCGGGGAAGTCGCGGGCCAGCCGCACGGCGGTCGCGCATGACAGCGTGGTCTTGCCCACGCCGCCTTTGCCGGCAAACAGAACAAACCGCATCTCAGGAGACGGGAGCGCAGCCGGATGCAGCACTGTCGGCTCGTAGTACAAGCCAAGCTTGGCCGAACTCACCGGTGTTCGAGAGATCGGTCGCGCGTGTTCCCAGAATCCGGATAATAGCTCCAGCCCGCGAACCTCTTCCGCGAACAGCTCCATTCCCCAAGCCGAACAAGGGACGTCAATCCCGGCCAGGAGTTGTTGGATCTGGATCTGCTCGGCCGAGGCGGCGGCCGAGCAGGCCAGGCAATCGCTTTCAAAATGAAGCCGGTTCACGATCAGATCCGATACCGGTACCTTCCGGCCCACCAGATCCTTGAACAGCGCCAGTGTTACATGCACGCCGAGCGGCTCCGCAATCGTGACGGGAACGAATTGGGAACGTGCAGGGTCGCGCAGCAGACTCTCCATTCGCTGCAGCAAGGATTTCCATTTAGTGACAAACAGGTCGAGGCGGTCCTGGCTGCTATCTCGGCTGAACACCCGCCGCATGTACCGGCGCTTAGCGAGCAGCGCCTCTAACATGCCGAGCCATCGCCCAATCAGTTCGGGCATGGCCAGCAGGCGCAGGGCGTGGCCGCTGGGCGCCGTATCCACGACGATGCAGTCATACCGGCGGGCATCCACCCAGGAGGAGATTTCAAAGAAGGCCATCAACTCATCGAGACCGGGCAGGGAGAGGTTCAGGAATTGATTGATGTCCTCATCGTCCAGGAAAGTGCCGGCGGCGGCAATATCCCGCAGCATCGAGCCGTTCTGCTCGCGGAATGCAGTGAGATATTGCTGCGCGTCAAGCTCCAGCACTTGCAGATTGCCTGGGGGCACATAACCTGCCAAGCTATCCCGTAAGGAGTGGGCAGGGTCCGTGGAAACCAACAGGAAAGAACGGCTCGGGGCGAGCGCGGACATGCGCAGCGCAGCCGCCGTGGCGCAGGTCGTTTTGCCAACCCCGCCCTTGCCGCCGAACAGCAGGAGCTGGAGGCCTTGTTTATCGAAAAATGATGGAATTCGCGCGCTCATGCCGATCTCCCGCGCCCCTTACGGATTGCCACTCTCATCCTCGCTCGCCGCGACGTCCAGCTCCTCCGGTTCTTCCTCATCGTTGAGACGGCTCTCGATTGCGTCCAGCCGGTCCAGCAAGAGCTTCTCTTCGGCATCAAACTGTTGTTCGGTAATCCGGCCCGTTTCCAGTTGCATGTAGAGGAGTCTCAGTTGTTCGGTGATCGACTGGCCTTCGCCCGCCAGTTCCTCATGGGCAATCTTGGTGATTTCCCGGAAGATCCAGAGAATGCTGCTGACAGGGGAAAAAAGAATATCGTCTACCAGCAACATCACTACTCCAAATCGAGTTCCACGAAGTTATGTGGCGCCCAGGGTCCGCTGTAGTCGAAAGAAAAATGATTGTCGAACAGCTTGGCTGTCGCGAACACCGCTGTGTCAAATTCTTCCTGTTTGTTCCGCCCCACCAGGCATGCCAAGTTCATGACCTCGTGCTCATTGCGGCACTGGTTCACCTTTATTTCAAAGCACACAGAGGTGAGAGCGCTCTCCACCTCCTGGATGTAGTTTTCCCGGTCCTCATTGAGCAGGCGGTCGAACATCCGGCCGAGTTCGATCTTCTCTTCCTGCGATAACTCGCGGCGGGTGCCCACCAGTCGGTCCCGCGCCAAGCGCAATTCAGCATGTGCGTTGACGAAATGCTCGAAAATATTCGGCACGTCCCAGGCTACGCGCAACCCCATTTCCACTTTGTTGTCCACCCGTTGGAGCTGCTCCTGGAACGCGTGCTGATTTTTGACCAGGATTCCTCGGATGGCCTCCGGGCTGGCGGCAATCGTGCCAAAGGCCATCGGTAGCGGGGTTGTGTCGGCCATCAGACGCTTGAGTACCGCCTGGTGTGCCGTCAGGTTTGCGCGTTCCGGCCGAATCTTGGAACTAGCGAGACCGCTGACAACCGCAGCCACGTGACCGTGAGTGATGGTGTACACATCGCTTCCCTCGAGACCGAGAGATGGATAGGACCGCAGTTCACCGCCCGCCACGATGGCGTATAGGTAGTTCCTGCCATGAGCCACCGGCACTGCCGACTCTAGGCCGGGGCTGTTTGCCGCAGCCGGACGATCACGGTTACTCATGACCTCCGCCTCTCTTGGCTGGACCGCACCAGTCGCCGATGCGCGCTCCATCGATCATTTAGCCAGAGACGCCGCGACTCCGCGTTCAACAGATGTATCCACTCCCGATGCAGACGGGATGCGTCGACCCGCGCCAGAGGCACACAGGTAGAAGTGGGGCAGAGGCTTCCGCAGTGCCGGTTTGTGAGGATTTGGGCGGATGTCTTGATTGTCAACATGGTCTGGTTCTCTTAGTAACGGATCTTGAATCCGCCCGCGCCTCGCAGGGGCTGGGGCTTCAGCTCGAGGCTCGGCAGGCTTGGCAAGCGCGCCGGAACCCCCTCGCCCGAAGTGGCCATAGCTTGGAGCAACTCTTCCTTGGCCTTTTCGATCTGTGCGAGACGGGCGTCGATCAGCGCGATCCGCTGGCTGGCGCTCTTGCGCTCCATACCCCGCCGGGCTTTTTCCATCTCCAGGCAGCTGATCTGCATGTAGCGGCGATAGGGTAAAGAGAGCTGATCTACTTGTCCAGAGAGGGTGCGAATGTTATTCAGACTTTTCGTAGGGATGGCCATGACATCAATTCTTTCCATTGCTGACGGAAGCTGGTCGGCTGTTGTTTCGCTGCGGCTTTAGGAAGGCACCGCAGATTTTGGCCATTGCTTCATCGATCTTTTGCGGCATCAACGACTGCCCGTCCCGCGTGACTTTTGCCGTGTCGGTAGTGAGGACATCGCGGCAGACCCATTGGAATACCGGATCGTCCAGCTTCGCACGCGCTTGCCGGTGGGCCAAAATCCTGGCTATGGCAATGGTGGCGCGAATCGTCGGCCGGTGATTGTTGATGCCGGTGCCTCGCAACTCGCGGACGATGTCCACGATAACCTCGGCGTCTTCACGGGGCAAACCCGATTTGGCCATCCCAATCTGGACCTCTGTTTCGCGGTCGAAATGGTCCAGGTTGAGCGTGATCAGCCGGTCCATCAGAGCGTCTTGGGTCTTGTGAACCCCGGCATACTCCTCCGGGTTCGAGGTGAAGATCGCCCGGAAGTTCGGATGCACTTCAAGGTATCCTTCGCCGCCGTTCCGCCGCAGGCTGGGGAGATTCAGAATTTTCTCCTCCAACACGCTCAGCAGGGCGTTGTTGGCTTCGGGGCGGGAGCGGTTGAACTCGTCGTAGATAAGGGTGTTCCCGTTGGTGCAAGCCGTGGTGAGGCGACTATCCACCCACAAGGTGCTCATGTCCTCTTCCGTCTTCAGCACGGAATGGATGTAGTTGTCGATCAGCTTTGACTTTCGGTAACCGGAGTCCTTGCCGATCAAGTCCGAGCTGCCAAACTCGTCATCTCCGTGGATGAGCGTGACCGGGCGGCCAAGCTTGGCCGCCACGTGGAAGGCCAACGTCGTTTTTCCCGTTCCCGCCGAGCCGGCAAAGTGTACCGCATAACCGACTTCCAGGTACGCGATCGCCCTTTCGGCCAAAGCCTGGACGTGCGGGCTCGCCACGAACCCGTCACCGGCCTCAGGCAGCACATCGTCCCCCTGTGGTTGCACTCGGACCACCTCTCCCGCGCGATCTTTGCTCTGTGTTTTCACCATCGGTATTCTCACCTTTTTTACTAGTCTACTGGCAAGAAGTCAGCGCTTCTTCGATCCCTTGAACGGCGGTCTCTGGGCATGCGGCGAGGGCCCAACGGGCGGTCGCGCAGTCGGCGCCGCTTTCGCTGTCGCAGGTGGCTGCTGTTCCCCTCGGGCCTTAGCCCTTGCTTTCTCAGCTTGGACCTTCGCCCTGGCTTCCTCAGCTTGGACCTTAGCCCTTGCTTCCTCAGCTTGGACCTTAGC
>JBKJSR010000027.1:0-8483 GCA_046594355.1 Bryobacter sp. | reverse complement strand
AGCGCTTGGGCGATCGTCGCAAATACCCAGGCGCGCCGCAATTCTCTAACACTTTCTGGCCAACGCTGGTGCTTCACTTCGTTCTCGGTTGCTAACACTTTTGGAACTTGCTGATCCGCTTCCTTCAGTGCCCGTTCCATGGCCGAACGCGCCTCTCTTCCGCTCCTCAGTCTAGTGAATACATTCATCTGCATGAGGAATGCAGAAAGACGTCCATCGGGGGGAATGCTGGAACCATCGAGCGGATATTCTAGCAATAGATCTGCAGCACTCTTGGTCTCACCCATCTCGAGTAGTAGGCTGGCCATATTCATCGCCGTTACAGTCTCTACTTGAATTGATTTCATTCTTCTGGCTGCGCCGATGGCCAGTTGGTAGTGCTGCATTGCTTCACGATAGGAGGATAACGAATGGTAGCAACTGGCAATATTCATCAAAGACTGAATTGCCAGCAAATGATTTCCTTCACTTTCGGCCATCTTTATTACTACACCGTAGAGCTCAATTGCCGCCTCAAACTTCTGATTCAAATAGAGTTGATAAACTTCTCCGCGAATCTTGGCAAGCTCGGGAGACACTTTTGCCACGGATGTCGGAAGCCCTGACGACGCCTTCTTTTGCTCCTGTGCACAACTGCCCAGAAGCAGAAAAATAGCTGCTGCACAGTGAAACAGATGGGTGCGCTTTGACATCTTATGAGAGTCCTAGGAGTACCAGATCTAAGTACTCCTAGGAATATATCAGACTTTCACCTTAGGGTAGGTATTTAACAAAAGTTTTCCACAGCGAATACCTTAGTGATTTGTGTCCTGGAGTTGAATTCGCTGTCTAGAAAAATATGGGGAAGATGATGATGATGGGTTCCATTGCCTTGTAATCTCCTGATTTATTAACCACTTGCATAACACTCGGTCAGCACGTCCAGACTAGGCTTCCAGCGCACATGCTTCAGGCACCAGGCACCCAGTCGACCCGCAAGTTGTTGAAAACTATGTGGAAAAAAATCTAAAATATCCGCGAACGCCAATTCCGCAAAGCACGAAGAGGACCTGTTAAGCTGAATTAGGCCCGATGCGACGAGCCGCACCCTACTTCCTGTTTGCCGTCATCCTTGCGATTGTCGGCTTTGTCTGGTTTAGCTACCAGCAGCAGTTGTCCGTGCAAAAACGGAACACCGCAACCCCTCCTCAACCCCTACCAAGCACGCTCAATTCCAAAGCCCAGGGCTTCGTCTACGCGACATCCGAAGGCAACCGCACGGTCGCCGAACTTCGCGCCAAAGACTATCGCGAAGTCAAGGATCCCGCGCACATGGAACTCGACCAGATGGAGCTTCGCCTTTTTCATGCAGACGGCAAGTCCTTCGATCTGGTCAAAGCCGCCAAAGGCGACTTCTACCCCGCTGAGAATCGTCTGAGTAGCCAGAGCGAAGTAGAGGTCCAAATGGCCGTTCCCGCCGAAGGCATTCCCGCCGGAAAAATTCTGGCCATCAAGGCCCAGGGTGCCAGCCTCGAAATCAAAACCGGTAAAATGCTTTCCGGGGGATTGGTCGAATTCCGCTTCCACCAGGAAGGCGGTGAAGGCACCGGTCACGCTACCGGTGCCGAATACGATCCTCAACTCCACGAGCTCCACTTGCTCCACAAGTCCATTCTCAAATGGCAGCCCAAAAATTCCACGCAGCAGCCCATCGAAGTCGAGAGCGACGAGGTCCGTTATCTGGAGAAGGATTCCAAGGTTCTTCTCTCCCCCTGGTCCAAAATGCGAAAAGCGGACTTCTCCCTCGAAGCCGCAACCAGTGAAGTGCTGCTCGAAAAAGGCGTGATCCGGCACGTCCTCGCCCTCGATGCCAAGGGCACGGACAAAACTCCCAAACGCCAGGTCGACTACGCCGCCAAAACCCTCAACGTCGATTTCACCTCCCAGGGCCATGTCGAAAAAGTGATTGCCGAAGACGACGCCAGGCTCAACACCCGCGGCGACAACGGCAAGACCAATACCACTGCCCGCCGCATCGATCTCTTCTTCCAGGTGAGCGAGAAAGAGTCGGTACTCGACAAAGCGCTCGCCAACGGCAAGGCGGTGATCGAATCGATCCCGGTCTCCAAAGGCGGCGTGCCCGTCGGCGAAACAAAAATCCTTCGTAGCGAAAGCATCGAAATGAAGATGCGCAAGGGCGGCGAAGAAATCGAAAACGTCCAGGTCCACGCACCCGGCACCATCGACTTTCTACCCAATCGCCCCACTCAGCGCAAGCGCCACATGGAAGGCGAGCGCATGACGATCCAGTATGCCGCCGCCAATCAGATCGAAATTTTTCGCAGCGTCAACGTCACCACTCGAACCGACCCCGACCCCGAGCCAAAGGCGAAAAAAGGCAGTCAGCCCATCATCACTTCGAGTAAGGATCTCGAAGCCCGCTTCGACCCCAAAACCGGCGAACTCGTCCGCCTCGAACAGTGGAACGACTTCCGCTATCAGGAAGGCGATCGCCGCGCTTCATCGGAACGTGCGGTTCAGGAAAACGCCGTCAATCGCATCACCCTCACCGGCAAGGCCCGCGTCTGGGATCTCACCGGATCCACCGATGCGAACGAAATCGTACTCAACCAAACGACCGGCGAATTCGCCGCTAACGGCAAGGTGCGCAGTATCCGCGAAGCTGAAAAAACCGCCAAATCGGCAAAGCCCGCCGAAGTCACCCAGGCCACCGCAGGCCGCATGGAGATGCGCGAGAGTAACACGAAGATCCGCTACGAAGGCAACGCCGTCATGTGGCAGGGGGAGAATCGTCTCCGCGCTCCCCGCATCGACATCGATCGTAAGCTCGGCCAGCTCCGCGCCACGGGCGGCATTGTCCACCAGATGATCGACGACAAATCCGCTCAGGCCAAAAAGACGGGCGTCATTCTCACCAACGTCAAGTCCGCCGACATGGCTTATGCCGACAAGGAGCGCCTCGTCGAATACCACGGTAATGTCGTGATGACCCGTCCAGGGCTCGAAGTCAAATCCGCTCATCTCCGCGCCTACCTCGATGAAGACGACGCGGAACGCTTTAACGAACAACCCTCCGGCGGCATCGAAAAAGCATTCGCCAGCGGTGCTGTTACGATTGTTGAAACCGGCACCCAGCGCGTGCGCAAGGGCAATGGCGAAACGGGAGAATTCTATACGGCCGACAGCAAACTTGTGCTCGAAGGCGGCAAGCCTGAAATGGTCGATTTCGTCAAAGGGGTAGAACAACGCCGCACCACGGGCAGGCAGCTTACCTGGTTCGCCAACAGCGACAAGCTCATCGTCGACGGTGAGGCAAAAAAGCCCTCGCAAAGTACACTCCAGCGAAAGCGCTAAGCTAAGAGGGTCAGGCCAATCCATCCCTTGCGCACACTGAAGACCACCGAACTGATCAAGAACTATGCTGGCAGACGTGTCGTAGACGGAGTCTCCATCAGCGTCGAGCAAGGGGAAGTTGTGGGTTTGCTCGGCCCCAACGGAGCTGGAAAAACCACTTCCTTCTTCATGATCGTCGGCCTGGTCACTCCCGATAGTGGCCGCATTTTACTCGACAACGAAGACGTCACCGATCTTGCCATGTACCAGCGCGCCCGCCGTGGCATCAGTTATCTGCCGCAAGAGCCCAGCGTTTTCCGCAAGCTGAGCGTCGAAGAAAATCTGATGGCCATCCTCGAAACCCTTCCTATTGATGGCCGCCAGAGGCGCGAACGCCTGATGCGTCTGATTGAACAGTTGGGTCTCGAAAAAGTTGTGAAGAACAAGGGCTATATGCTGAGCGGCGGCGAGCGGCGGCGTGTCGAAATCGCCCGCAGCCTGGTCATCGAACCAAGCTTTCTGCTACTCGACGAACCCTTCAGCGGCATCGATCCCATCCAGGTCCTCGAACTGCAGCGCATCATCAACGAACTCAAGCGCCAGGGCATCGGCATCCTCATGACCGATCACAATGTCCGCGAAACTCTCGCCGTTACCGATCGCGCTTATATCATCAACAACGGTAGAATTTTCCGCGCCGGCAGTCCTGATTCGCTTGGCCGCGATCCGGAAGTCAAGCGTGTCTACCTCGGTGAAAATTTCCACCTCAACGAAGGCGCAGTTCGCCCCAACTGAGTTTTTCTTTGTCCAGCGGGCAGCTCGAGCCAGGCAAGGGGTTTTGATACCCGCCGATCCATTCTCGCCCACCGTCCTCCAACAGCCGCCATCTACCAGCGGCAAGTCATCCAGCCGGAGAGGTCTAAAGACAACCCCGTGTGATCTGCGGCGAACCTTACAGGAGACATCATCCAGTTCTTGCCCCATGAAGCAATCGTCGTCTCAACCATCCTGAGCACCCAAGGTGCTGCGAACTACGAACCTGTCGGCGCTCGCCGCACATGCACCAGTAATGCTTCGTGCTTCCTGCCCCGCCGCCAGTCAACACAGCAACCGCAGTTGGGCGATGTAATCTCCCGATAGCCGTTGCTTCCAAGTGGGAATTCTACTGCTGCGCAGATACCCAATTGATGAGTTACCTTCGAGCACCAGGAGTCTTTGTCCCGGACACTTGAACATGATTGGGCAAGGCAATTGTCGGAAGCAAAATGGAAGTTTCAAGAGCATTACAGGCAGGCAGCCTGCGAGCCGCTACAATTGAGATTCCATGCGCATCGCACTCGCGCAAATCAACACAACAGTCGGAGATTTTGCCTCGAACCGTGGCAAGATCGTGGAATTCGCTCGCCGGGCCGCCGAAAATTCTGCCCAGGTCGTGCTCTTTCCCGAGCTGAGCCTGACTGGCTATCCGCCGCGTGACCTGGTGGAAAAGCCATCATTTCTGGCTCGTGCGGAAGCGGAACTGGCTCTCATTGCTCATGAAACTGCCGCGCTGCCGTTGCACGTGATCGTAGGCTCGGTAGCTCCATCGCACCAGACCGTTGGCAAGAAAGTTTTGAATACGGCGGTCGTTTTTCATGCCGGCCGCGAAGTGTTCCGGCAAACCAAGATGTTGCTGCCCACTTACGACGTCTTCGATGAAGGGCGCTACTTCTTCTCGGCGCAGTCGCAATCGCTACTTCTGATCGGCGGAGTGCCGGTGGCGCTGACCGTGTGCGAAGACACCTGGAATCAGAAGCGGCTCTTTGAGCAGCCGCTCTATGAACGCGATCCCATCTCAGAGCTCAGGCAGCAGGGTGCGCAGTTGTTATTGAGCATCAACGCGAGCCCTTACGAGCAGGGCAAGCGGACATTGCGGAGGGAACTGTTTCAGGGAATTGCCCGGCAACACAGCCTGGCTTGCGTGTACGTAAACTCAGTCGGCGGCAACGACCATCTTGTCTTTGACGGGTCGAGCTTTGCGATGGACGCAAGCGGCAACATAATCGCCGAAGCACCAAGTTTTTCGGAGAGTCTGAGCTTTTGCGATCTGACAACCGGGATTGGCGATCGTACCCCTACTCATGCCGACGAAAACGAGGCGGTCTACGAAGCACTCGTTCTCGGCACGCGCGATTATGTGACGAAATGCGGCTTTCGCCAGGTCTTGATAGGCCTCTCTGGCGGCATCGATTCTTCGATTGTGGCGTGCGTCGCAGTGGAAGCGTTTGGACGGGAGAATGTGATCGGCATCGGGATGCCGGGACCCTATTCGTCGGACCATTCCCTCAAGGATGCGCAGACGATGGCGGAGCGCCTGGGGATCCGTTTCGAAGTGTCGTCAATCACGCCCGGCTATAACACGATGATGGAAACCTTGAAGCCGCTGCTCGCGGGTTTTCAACCAGATGCGACGGAAGAGAATATACAGAGCCGGCTGCGCGGGCTCACGCTTATGGCGTTGTCGAACAAGTTTGGCGCGATGGTGTTGACGACGGGCAACAAGTCGGAACTCGCGGTCGGCTATTGCACGCTCTATGGCGACATGTGTGGCGGACTCGCAGTGATCTCCGATGTGCCAAAGACTCTGGTCTATGACTTGTGCCGCATTGCAAATCAACGTCTCGCGAATGCGATCCCCGAGAACGTTTTCGTCAAGCCGCCCTCGGCAGAGTTGCGCCCCGATCAGACCGACCAGGATTCGCTGCCGTCCTACGAAATACTGGACCGGATCTTGAAAGGCTACATCGAACGGTTTGAGGCGCCTGCGGAGATTGCGCGGCGTGAAGATTTACCGCTCAATCTTGTGCGGGAAATCGCACGCAAGGTAGACCTCAACGAGTACAAACGCCAGCAGGCGGCACCCGGCCTGAAGGTGACATCCAAAGCCTTTGGCATCGGACGCAGATTCCCCATCGCACAGCGATATCAAGATTAGAGGTATGAAAATGAACCGTTGGAGCCCAGGCTTTCCGCTTCTCGCACTAGCCGTATTTGGTGCCTGTGCAATCTATTCGCAACCGGAGGGAGTGCGGCTATTGGGGCCCCAAACCGATGGCAGCGTGCTGTTGCCAACCGGCTGGCGGATCCGTCCCGCCGGCACGCAGATCGAAACCGATACCTTCCCGATGGCGAGCGCGCTTTCGCCAAACAAGAAGTTTCTCGCCGTCTTGCATGGTGGCTACAATCCTCCAACCATCGTGATGCTCGACCCGGCGACTCTCAAGCAGATTGCCAAAGTGGAGTTGCCCGATGCGTGGCTCGGCTTGTCGTTCTCACCAAATGGCCGCAGCCTCTACGTGGGCGGCGGAGCGCGGGCGATGGTTTATGCGCTCGACGTTGCCGAAGACGGGAAATTAACGCGTGCGGGCGACTGGAAGCTCACCGAGGCAACCCCGACTCATGAAGACTTTACGGGTGACGTGCAGGTTTCACCCGATGGCCGCCTCCTCTATGTCGCAATGCTGCATCGCAATACGATTGCCGTAATCAACCCGCAGTCGGGCCGCGTGATTGAACGCTTTGCAACGGGCCGCCGCCCCTACCGGATTCTGATTCATCCCGACAATCAATCGTTCTTTGTGTCGGCGATGGCCGATGCTTCCGTGTACCACCACAAGGCTTCCGACGGCCAGATTCTGCAGCGCGTGCGCGTTGGCGCAACACCGATGGATATGGTCTGGCGTGGGGCGAAGACCCGCCTCGAAGAAGACGAAGAGAAGGGGCCGCAGCCTTGGGCGGCACGCCTCTTCGTGGCCTCGTCGAATTCAAACTCGGTTCATGTGCTGGCTGTTGCGGAATCGAAAGATGTGCGCCTCGTAGAGACAATCAACGTTTCGCTCACGCCGATGCAGCCGCTCGGCTCGACACCCTCCGCGCTCGCTCTGAGTCCGGATGAGCGGCATCTGTTCGTCGTCTGTTCCGACTTGAATGCCGTGGCCGCAGTCGACGTGGAGGGCAAGCGGTCGCTGGTGCAGGGCTTCATCCCATCGGGCTGGTATCCGATCGCCGCGCGAGTCATGGCCGACGAGCATCTGCTGATCTTCAATGGCCGCGGGGCACGCAGTTTTGCCAACAAGATCAATGGTCCCAATCCTCTCACGCGTCCGGCACCGCTGCATCTCGGAGGCGCGCCCGTGGCTTATGTAGGCCGCCTTCAGCGCGGCTCGATCTCTGTGATCGAGGGCCTCGATGCGCCTCGGCTCGCCGCTCTAACCGCAACCGTCAAACAGAACTCACCCTATCGCGACACACAGGTATCGGACAACCCGCTTTCTTCGCCCGTGATCCCGGCGCAGGTGGGACAGCGCAGCACCGCAATCGAGCATGTGATCTATATCGTCAAGGAGAATCGTACTTATGACCAAGTGCTTGGAAGCCTGGGCAAAGGCAACGGCGATCCGTCGCTGACTCTCTTTGGGCGCGACGTCGCGCCCAATCATCACAAGCTCGCGGAAGAGTTTGTGTTGCTCGACAACTTTTATGTGAATGCCGATGTTTCCGCCGACGGTCACAATTGGTCCACTGCCGCGATCGCGCCGGCCTATGTGCAGCGCATGTGGCCCAATTCCTATGCGGGCCGCCGCAAGCATTACGACTACGAAGGCGGCGAAGCGGCGGCGAATGCTCCCGCCGGCCGCATCTGGAATAACGCCCTCGCCGCAGGGCTCAAGGTGAGGAACTATGGCTGGTGGGCCGAGAACCTGAAGCAACCCGAGGCCGGCCGTCAGATCGCCAAAGTGCGCGATCCTCAACTGGCACCGCATACGGCAATGCAATTCCGCGGCTTCGACCTCGACTATCTGGACATAGAGCGCGCCAAGGTATTTCTCGCCGAGCTCAAGCAGTTTGAGGAGAACGGAAATTTTCCAGACTTCATCACCCTGCGCATCGGCAACGATCACACCTCTGGTTTGTCTGCGAACAAGCTCTCTCCCAAAGCGCAAGTCGCGGACAACGATCACGCGCTCGGCATGATAGTCGAGGGGATTTCCAAGTCGAAGTTCTGGGCGAAGACGGCGATTTTTGTCGTGGAGGACGACGCGCAAAACGGACCGGACCACGTGGACGCTCATCGCACGATCGCCTTCGCCATCAGCCCCTACATCCGGCGC
>JBKJSR010000156.1:0-8269 GCA_046594355.1 Bryobacter sp. | reverse complement strand
GGGAACTAACGACGATGCTTCGATCCGGTTTTTTACTTCTGCTCACCTTCGGCCTGCTGAACGGCTAGGCAGATCCCAAGCGCTTTGCCGCTTCGATTGCGGCCTTTCACACACAGGATCAAGTGCAGCTGCGGCAGCAGCATCTTTCGCCTCTGGAATGATTTGAAGGAACAGATGGTGCCTTTACCTGTTTTCAATCGGGCCTTCGGAGGATCGCAAACTGCCGACCTGCTGCCCTATGAGCCCCGCATGATTGTCTACTATTGCGGCAGCAACGACATCAATGCCGGTATTGGGCCGGACAGGATATTCGATGGCTTTCGCCGCTTTGTGGAGCGTGTACACGATAAGTTGCCTGAGACTCGGGTCGTATTCGTCTCCATTCACCGGGCCCCGCAAAAGAAGGCTCAATGGGACCAGGTGAATGAAGCCAACCGGCTTGTAGAGCAATACTGCAGGCGAAACAAGCTGTTGGCCTATGTGGATGTGAACCCGGCGATCTTTGATCGGGAAGGCAACCCGCGCCTGGATCTATACCTACCTGATCTGCTTCACTTCAAGGCCCCTGCCTACGAGGGCTTCACCGCGATTCTAAAGCCTGAGCTCGAAAAGCTCTGGGCCAGCGCACGCTGACCGACCTTGAGGGCTATTCCCAGGGACGGTCTTTGAGAAAGAGCGCGTGCGCAGGGAGGGGCTTTGCAGTGTGGAAGTACTTCTTGTAGGCTGCTACCCAATTTGAGGCGATTTCGGCTTGTGCAGTTGCGATGTCGAGGCTGCCATCGCAGACCTTGGTGCGTAGATAGTCTTCGAGGGCATCCTTGATGTGAGCGGTCCAGACGCCCCCGGCGTAAGGTTGCGGCCAAAGGTTGCGGATGTCTTCAGCTCCGCCGAGCGAGGGCGTAATCAGGTAGTCGACTTCAAAGGCGCGTGGCCTGGGCTTCTCGATTTGGTATTGTGCGAAGACCTGGCTGGCGAGCTGGAGGGAAGGCTTGCGGTCATCTGCCTCAGGTGTCAATACGCAGACTTGCTCGCGTTGGATGTAACGGATTGCGCCGGGGGTGAGCTTGGCGTTGGGCAGGTGGCTGGCAGCGGCGGGATCACCAGGCAACAGGAAGAAGGCAAGGATGATCGCGGCACTGAGCGCCGCAGGCAAGGCAAGGTTGCGCCAGAGCAATGTGGATGGCTGCCGCTGGCTGGAGAGTGTAGCTTTTAGTCTTGAAGTGGGACCCAACGCAGTGGGCAGCTTGGGATCGAGAGCATCGGACTTGAGATGAACAAAATCGGTGATGGCTTGTGCAAGTTGGCTGCTGCGGGTACGGCATTGCCAACAGTGGGCGAGGTGGTTTTGCACTTGGTCTGCCTGGTTGTGATTGAGCTCTCCGTCTAGTGCAAGGAGGAGGTCGACATCCGGGATGTGCAAGTTTTTGGTCACCGGAGCTCTCCCTGGCCCGCAGTGCTCAGCCGGGCGAGGGAGCGGCTGAGAGAGGCGGCAACTGCGCCGAGTGAGATGTCTAACGTTTCAGCAATCTCGCGATAGCGAAGACCTTCGGCGCGGAGGTTGAGGCAGCAGCGGTCTCGCTCTGGCAATGCGTTTACGATATTCGCGAGACGGGATTGCAATCGGCTCGAAGCAGCCTGTTGCTCCGGGTTGGGCTTGGGGTCAGTGAGCTGCCAGTCGGAGTTGGCAGTGTTCGCGGCGCGACGATTCGCCTGTCGGCGCTTTAGCGACAGGTTGTGCCCAACACGGAAAAGCCAGCTGCGGAGATTGTCATTTGGCCTCAGGTTTTGCAAGTGGTGAAAGAGGGCGAGGAAGACTTCCTGAAGTATGTCCTCAGCGTCGTGGATTGGCAAGCCGAGCGACACTGCATAGCGGAGCAGGGGCGCACGGAATTCGTCGAAGAGAGCGGTGACTTGAACGGCAATTGGCGAGAGAACGCAATCCTGCCGGGTGGCGCTTTGCAGCCATGGCCAGGAGGCGAGTTGTTTTGTATTGGCTGACATCAGGGTCTTTTGAAAAAAAACAGTGAACAGATCGCGCTGTGCAGGAATATTCAAGTTTATGCCTTTTGTTTTGTTTCTGATAGTTCTCTTTATGCCCGTATTGGTGCTTGGCCAAGCCGGTGCGGCGTCGATTCGACTGGAAGTCAAGGATGGGTCTGGTGCTCCGATGGCAGTGGCGGGGCGGCTGGAAAATCTGAGCTCGGGAAGCGTGCGGCAGTTTCGTAGTGGATCCGATGGCAGGCACTTGATCGATGGGTTGGCTTATGGACGCTATCGTCTGCAAGTTTTTGCGGATGGTTTTGTGACGCAGCGTTTGGAACTAAACCTTCGTACCGGCGCGGATCTGCCGCACCGCATCACGATGCAGGTTGGGACCTCAGTCTATCGTGTGGATGTATTGGGAACAGCTCCGTTGCCGGGTGTGGATCGCGCATTGGGTGAGATTCCAGCGCCGATGCAGTCGGCCACAAGCGCCGATATCGAGAGCTCGGGGGCCTTGAATTTACCCGAGTTTTTGAATCGGCGATTGAATGGCTTCTTCCTCAACGAGATACAGGGAAACCCCTTTCAGGTTGATCTGAACTACCGGGGCTACACCGCTTCTCCGTTGCTGGGGACCCCACAGGGGATTTCGATCTATATGGACGGAGTGCGGCTCAATCAGCCTTTTGGCGATGTCGTGAGTTGGGACTTGATGCCGCGCAACGTGATTGCCGGGACGACGCTGGTGCCGGGTTCGAATCCCTTGTTTGGCTTGAATACTCTGGGTGGAGCAGTCGCGATGGAGACTAAAGACGGAGGCAAATATCCGGGCACAGTGGTGCAGTTAAGCGGCGGCAGTTTTGGCCGCAAAATGGCTGACCTCGAGCATGGGGGGACGAATGGGAAGGGCTTTGACTGGTATGGGGCGAGCAGCCTGTTTTTTGAGGACGGCTGGAGGCAGAGTTCGCCCTCGAATGTGCGGCAGTTCTTTGGCAAGCTCGGATGGCACGACACAGATAGCTCGCTGGGGCTGAGCGTGTCGTATGCCAATAACTCACTGGTAGGGAACGGTCTGCAAGAACAACGATTTCTGGAGCGCGACTATTCGAGCATCTATACCAAGCCCGATATTACGAGGAACCGGAGCCCGTTCTTGAACCTGCGCGGGAGGCGAAGCTTGCCTGGGAGCTGGAGTGTTTCGGGCAATGTATATTACCGTCACATACGCAGTTCGACTTTGAATGGGGACATCAACGAGGAGTCGCTCGACCAACCGCTGTATCAGCCGAGTGCAGCGGATCAGCAAGCACTGAGGGAGGCGGGCTACACGGGTTTTCCGGCCAGTGGCGCGAACGCGGCGAATACGCCCTTCCCCTTTTGGCGCTGCATTGCGAAGGTGCTGCAACGGGATGAGCCGGAGGAGATGTGCAATGGTTTGCTGAATCGGTCGCGGGGGACTCAACATAATTTTGGAGGGGCGGGGCAGATGAATTGGGCTGGTGCGATAGGCGGTCACCGGAACCAGTTCACGGCGGGAGGCGCGTTTGACGGCAACCGGGTAGGCTTTCTTCAATCGACGCAATTGGGCTATCTGAATCCGGATCGCAGCGTGACGGGACTGCCTGCTTTTGCCGACGCGGAGCCCTTCGATACGCGGGTCGATTTAAAGGGGAGGATTGAAACTGCAAGCGTCTATGCGACCGATACCTTGTCGCTGGGGAGCGCATGGAACTTGACCTTCTCGGGCCGTTACAACCGGACCGTTGTCGATAATCGCGATCAGATTTTGCCGCAGGGTGGACTCGGTTCCCTCAATGGGCGGCATGTCTTTGCCCGCTTCAATCCGGCGTTTGGCGTGACGGTGCGTCTTGGTGGGCAGGTGACTGCTTATGGCGGTTACAGTGAGGGGAATCGTGCGCCCAGCTCGATTGAGCTCGGTTGTGCAGACCCCAATTCGCCCTGCAAATTACCCAACTCGATGGCGGGCGATCCGCCCTTGAATCAGGTGGTGACGCGGACAGTTGAGACGGGCTTGCGTGGAGGACTGGGAGAGAACTGGAAATGGAATGCCGGATATTTTCGCGCCGGGAACCGGGATGACATCCTGTTTGTGGCGTCGGAGCAGACGGGTTTTGGATACTTCAAGAACTTTGGAAGGACGCGGCGGCAGGGACTGGAGACCGGGATGAATGGGCGCGTGGGGCGCTTTACGATGGGTGGAGTTTACACGCTTCTCGATGCCAGCTTTCGCAGCCCGGAAGCAGTGAATGGTGTTGGTAACAGCTCGAATGTTGAAGGGACGATTGAGATCGAGGCGGGTGCGCGGATCCCTCTGATCCCAAGGCAGATGGGCAAGGCCTATCTGGATTTGCAAGTGACGAAGACTTTCTCATTGAACCTTGGCGTAGTGGCCGTGTCGAGTATGATCGCGCGGGGCAATGAAAACAATCGGCACAAGGCGGATGGGCGCTACTATCTGGGGCCGGGAGTATCGCCCGGCTACGGAGTGGCAAACCTTGGAGCGCGCTATCAACTGATGCGTCGAGTGCAATTGTGGCTGCAGATCAACAATCTGTTGAACCGGCGTTACTACAGCGCGGCACAGTTGGGACCAACGGGCTTCACTGCTGCGGGCAACTTTGTGGCAAGGCCGTTCGCGGCCATCGAAGGCGAATATCCGTTGCAGCAGGCGACCTTCTATGCGCCGGGAGCGCCAAGGGGTGCCTGGGGCGGACTGCGCTTTCAGTTCTAATCGGGCAGGGCCAACGAATAGAGCACTGCCCCGGAGGCGACGGCGATATATTGCTTGCCATCGACCATGTAGCTGATGGGCGAAGCAGCGGTTGTCGCGCCGGTTTGCATGCGCCACAGGGGACTGCCGTCCTTAACGTCGAGGGCGATGAGATTGCCTTCGGCAGTGGCTGAGAATAGCACGCCGGATGAGGTGGCGAGGACACCGGCGGCGAGGGATCCACGCGCGATGCGGTAATCCCACTTGACGTCGCCGGTTGCCGCATCGATCGCCTTGATGCCTGCGAGCGGTTGTTCGCCGGTCGGCATGGCGCGGCCGCCCCAGTAAGCCTTACCCGGTTCATAAGTGGACTTCTCACGGATGTAGCGCTGGGCACCGTCGGCGTAGACGACATAAAGACGGCCCGTGGATTCATCGAAGCTGGGGCTTTGCCAGTTGGTGCCGCCGACGAGGGTTGGAAACACGACGCGGCCTTCCGGGGTTGAGTCGGTATTGGGGATCACCTTGGGCCGGCCATCGGCTTCAAAGCCCGCATTCCAGGTTTGACGCACGTAGGGCTTGCCAAAGAGCAGCTTGCCATTCGTGCGGTCGAGGACGTAGAAAATACCGTTGCGATTGGCCTGGAACAGGAGCTTGCGCTTGACTCCATCGACGACGCGGTCGGCGAGGACGAGGTCCTGGTTAGCGTCCCAGTCGTGGCTGTCGTTGGGAGTGAACTGGTAGTGCCATTTGCGCTTGCCGGTTGCGGGGTCGAGGGCAACGACGGAGCAGGAGAAGAGATTGTCGCCCTTGCGGATTTCGCCGTCCATGTCGGGACCGGGGTTGCCGGTGGCCCAGTAGAGGGTGTCGAGTTCGGGGTCGTAGCTGCCGGTGAGCCAGGTGGGTGCGCCGCCCAGTTTCCAGCTTTCGCCCTTCCAGGTATCGTGACCAAATTCACCGGGACCGGGTATGGTGTTGAAGCGCCAGACACGCTTGCCGGTGACGGCGTCGTAGGCATCGAGAAAGCCGCGAATGCCGTGCTCGCCGCCAGCGACTCCGACGATGATCTTGTCCTTGACGACGAGCGGGGCGACCGTGATGCTGTAGCCTTCCATGGTGTCGGCGACGGTTGTTTCCCAGAGGGGCCTGCCAGTGCGGGCGTCGAGCGCGATCAGAACGGCGTCGAGAGTGCCAAAGAAAACGCGGTTACCGAGGACGGCGACGCCGCGATTGTAGCGGTTGCTCTCAAAGGTGTTGACCTTCTTCTGCGGGCGCTGGTACTTCCAGATCTGCATGCCGGTCTTGGCATCGAGAGCGAAGACCTGACCCGGCATACCGGCCGTATACATGATGCCGTCGACGACGATGGGCGTGGTTTCGAGAATGGAATCGCCGGGCAGTTGGACGGCCCATTTCGTCTGTAGAGTTTTGACGTTCGTGGTGTTGATCTGCTTGAGGGCGGTGAAGTGTTTGCCCTGGTAGTCTCCCCAGTAGGTGAGCCAGTTTTGCGGCTCGCCAGCGGCGTTGCGGATGCGCTCGTAGCTGAGACCCCCGGGGATTTCGGCGCGAATGGTTTTTGCGTAGTCGCGGCCTTGCTGGGCTTTGAGGAAAGCGACAATGTCATCGATTCCCGAAGGGGAGAGACGTGCGGCGAAGTCGGCGGGCATGAGCGAGTTGGGCTCGTCGCGACGCTCCAGGAGACTCTGTTTGTCGAGGATGTGGAGCTTGCCCGTGAGGTCCGTTAGGTGGAGCACGTAAGTGTCTTCGTCGCGACGGATGCCGCGAAGCTGGCGGCCATCTTTGGTCTTCACGCTGATGGCGCCTGAAGTTGTGGTTGCCGGTTCGGAATTGGGGTTGACGATCTTGTTGCGCAGCGTGGCGGCGGGGAAAGTGGAAGCGGCTGAGAGGTCTGGCCCGACGATTCCGCCACGGCCGTTGACTTCGTGACAGCCCGCGCAGCCGGCGTTACCGAAGAAGAGCGCTTCGCCTTTGACTGGATCGCCACTAACGACTTCGCCTATCTTGGCCGGAGCGCCACGCAGGCTGCCGAGATAGCTGACAAGCTGCCAGACCTGCTCCACCTTGAGGCGGGAGAAGGGGGGCATCTGGGTGCCGGGAAGGCCGTTGCGAATGTTAAGGAAGACCTCGCCTTCTTTGGCACCGCGGCGGAAGACACCGGTTGCGAGGGCCGGGCCGCGATCACCGCCGGCGGCATTGCCGCCGTGGCAGGCCTGGCAAGCCTGACCGTAGAGTTTTTGTCCCGCAGCGATGGCGGCGGGGTTGCCGGCTAGCGGGTTCTTTTCATTTTGGGGAGTGTGCTCTTGGGCGTTCAAGAGGGAGATAAGCAAAGGGAGGACGAAGAGAAAACGGAGCATCACTTTAATTATGCGCTGGGGAGGGGGTGGACGGCTGATTTTGATAGGTTCTCCAGGGCTTTGTGAGTCATCTCTTGCGGTAGCAGGGGGGTAATGGGAAGACGGTCGATGATTTAATGGGCCGTAGATTTGGCAGTCCGCCAATCGCGGCCGGTTGGTTGACGGAGACGAAGTCTTTGACCGCATCGATACCGAGCTGGCAGTCATGCAGCGCTCCGCTCGAAAGTGAAGCGGTTTGACCTCACAAGATTGGACGAAGAGTCAATTGTCACTCCGGTCGCACACATTCGCGGCAGGTATGCCACTAAGTATGTTGTGCATATTTGTTCTTTTGTCAGTATTTCCCTAATCACTCAGAATACCAATACTGACTGAACCGGCAAGGAGCCAGCGCAGCGATGCGGACGCTTCTGCAGGAGGCTTTGCCTTGTCTTTTCCGCTCATGACTCGGCCCAAGGGTTGAGGATGGCTACTCCAAGGTTCTCGAAATCTTTCACGTTTCGAGTCGCGGCAATCAGGCCGTCCGCCATGGTGATCTGTCGCCCGCGAAGGCGCTGCTCAGCCGTCAGTATTCCCCATCGTTCGGCGATCTCTTCCGTCACAGGCAACAAGCGGCCAGCAAACCAAGGACGCATGACAAAGTCCAGCCAGTCTCGCAGTTCCCGTCTTTTGTTGCTCTCGGGAAGTGCGGTTATGCCTTTGCAAATCTCGCCGACTGTAACCACGCTGGCGTAGACATTTTCTTTTCCCGCATGAATCAAAAACTCCTTCACGCGGGAATCGGGAATCGGCTTAGTCCTTATCCCGTTCAAACTCCATATTGAGACCTTTGAAAGGAGAACCCTCAAAGAGTTCAACGAGATTCTTCGCCTCGCTGCCAGCTGGGGGCTTCATGGGCTTTACCTCACGAGCTACGATTTCGCCGACATAGTCGGCTAGCGAAACACCTTTGGCCTGGGCTTGGGCCAGCAAGCCGCGTTCGATTTCGGGTTGTTGGTCGAGTGTGAGCGTCATGGATGTGTCGCTTCTTTCGTGTCGGTTCAAGCAGAATACCAATGCCGCAGCTCTCGCACCCAAGTGAAATCCCCGCTCGGGCTGATGGCCAAAGCGGGGATTGTCTGGAGGTGAGGGATTTGCTCTAGCCGTTCATGCTGGACAAAAAGTCGCTGTTGCTCTTGGC
>JBKJSR010000633.1:0-5138 GCA_046594355.1 Bryobacter sp. | reverse complement strand
CGGCGCGTAACAGTGGAGCCCAAGTTGTCCCCGCATTACGAAGCTGGCGTCGGACCCGAAACAGACCGGAGTACCTTCGCGAGGAGAGATTTTCAAATCATGAGTTTTGGAACAACGAGCCGTGTGCTCGCTATCGTTGGAATTATGGCAGGACCCTTTGTCGCCACGTCACCGGCGCCGGCTGGGGATCAGGCAGCCGAAAGGCATGATCCGAGGCTAGTGAGGCTGGAGCGCTATTTTGAAGAGCGTCAATGCCCGGTCAAGCCGCTGGCGCGCGAATTCGTCGCAGCAGCGGACCGTCACAACCTGGACTGGCGGCTATTGCCCAGCATTGCGGTGGTGGAGAGTAGTGGTGGAAAGTCATTTCACAACAACAACATTTTTGGTTGGAATAATGGGGATCACCGCTTCAGGAGCGTGAAGGAAAGCATTCATACAGTGGCAGAGCGGCTGGCGAATTCGCGCTATTACCGGAACAAGCCGTTGGAAAAGATCCTGACAACCTACAACCCAGTACCGGGATATACAGAGCGGGTGACGACCGTGATGAATGCTCTGGGGCCGGCACGGCCGACCAAGCCGCTCAAATTGGCGAGCCGAAAAAGCTACCTGAACTAAGCCTTCAACTGGCGGATTACCAGCTTGACCGCGCCCTGGATGACGAGATCCGAGCGCGGGATGAGTTCTGGATAAGCAGCGTTCTCCGCTTTCAAATACCATTTCCCCTTCATATTTACCAGACGCTTGAGCGTGGATTCGCCATCGATCAAGGCGGCGACGAGCTGTCCGGCCTTTGGGTTTGGACTGGGCTGCAGGACGACGATATCGCCGTCGAGAATGGCGGCATCGCGCATGGAGTCTCCCCGCACCCGCAAGGCATAGCAGCCACGTTGGGGCTTGAAGCCGAGTGTTTCGAGGTCTACCTGAATGAACCCTTCACTCTGTCCCTGGCCAAGATCCTGGCCGAAATTCTGTGGCGGCCCTGCGGGAATGGCGCCGCAGATCGGTATGGAGGCGAGCGGTGAATCGCTGGTGAGTTCGACTTGTCGTGAACCGCGGTCGGCGCGGCGGATGGCACCTTTGGCTTCGAGGGCGGCCAAGTGGCTAGCGATGCCGTTGGGACTTTTGATGCCGAAAGCGCGCTGCATTTCGGGAATCGAGGGAGAGCAGCGGTGTTCTCGGCGAAATGCGGCGATGAAATCGAGAATCTCCTGCTGGCGTGATGTCAAGTTCATACTGTAAAGACTTACAGTATCATTTAGCGGTTGCCCCAGTCCATGATTCCGCCGACGGCTGGGACGCAAGAGAAGTGCCGCGCCACTTGAATCTCTGTCCATCTGGCAGGAGTGCTCCAGACGACTTCGGCGCGAACTGCGCAGACTCGCATGATATGATCCGCAGGTGGCCGAACCTTCCTGCGTTCCCATTATTGCCGCTGACATTGCAGCATCCTCCACTCCGCCCCGGCACGCTGCTTTCGTCCGGGTCTCGCACTGGATCGGCACCCTCTGCTTCTTCGCCCTGCTCGTCACCGGAATTGAACTTGTTATCTCCCACCCGCGATTCTATTGGGGCGAAACCGGCAACGTATTAACTCCGTCGCTCTTTGACCTGCCGATTCCGGCATCAAGAGGAGCGGTAAAAACCGGCTACGGCTTTGTGCTGCCAGACCAAAACGGCTGGAGCCGGTCTCTCCACTTTCAAGCCGGCTGGCTTGCTGCATTCGCCAGTCTGCTTTACCTGGCATTCGGCCTGTTTACAACCCATTTCCGAAAAGATTTGCTTCCGGCGCGGGACGATCTTTCCTGGCGGGTGCTCTCGAGCAGGATCGCGAACCATTTGCGCTTCAAGCTGCCGGGTCAAACAGAGGCCTGGTCCTATAACGTGCTGCAGCGCCTCGCCTACCTGGGCGTGATCTTTGTTCTGTTGCCTCTCATGCTCTGGACTGGCCTCGCGATGTCTCCCGCCTTCACCTCCGTTTTCCCCGCTACCGTTACCGTGTTCGGCGGCCAGCAATCCGCTCGCACGATTCATTTCTTTGTCACCGTAGTTCTAGTCCTCTTCGTTGTGGTCCACATCATGATGGTTTATCTTGCCGGATTCAGGAACCGCATGCGAGCGATGATCACCGGCCACGCCGAAGCACATAAGGAGCACCAATGAGCAACTTCTCGCGCCGGAAACTGATCACCACCGGGCTTGCTGTAACGGCGGGCGCGTCCGGTCTGGGCCTGGCCGCCCGTCTCGCGGATCAAGACGGTCTCATCCCGCCCGATGGCGGCGGCATATACGGCCCCGGCCAGACGCTGACGTATGCTGCCCAGCGCCTGCTGACGCGCAACTCGTTGGCCCGCGAATTCCCCCGCAGCCTGATCTCGAATCCACCGCTCGCAAACGGCAGGCCCCCGCAGGACGAAGACTTCAAGCGCCATCAGGCCACGGGCTTCGCGGATTGGCGGCTCGCCGTCGACGGCATGGTCGCCCGACCCACATCGTTTTCGCTTGGCGAACTCAGGACTTGCCCTTCCCGCAGCCAGATCACTCACCTAGCCTGTGAAGAGGGCTGGTCTTTTATAGCTGAGTGGACCGGCGTGCCTCTTTCGCACGTCTTGAACCTCGTGGGGGTTCTCCCGCAGGCCCGCTTTGTCGTCTACTACTCAATCCAGCGCCGCTGGTGGGACAGCGTCGATATGGCTGATGCCCTTCATCCTCAGACCCTCGTCACTTACGGAATGAACGGGGGCGATCTTCCGGTGGGCCACGGTGGGCCCCTTCGTTTGCGTGTCCCTCGGCAGCTCGGCTATAAGAGCGTGAAATACATCACTCGGCTCACTGTCACCGATAGTTTGAAAAGCTTCGGCAAGGGAATGGGCTCCTCTGCCGCAGAACGTGGTTATGCCTGGTACTCCGGAATCTGACTGAGTCTTCTTCATGTGGTGTGCCGTGCGAATCCCAATAGACCGATCACTGCAACTGCTGCTCATAGGGTTGGGTCTGTTGGGGCCGCTCACCGCTGCCGACGTCTGCGCCTCCATTTGCACGCTGGTTCGTGCGGAAGCGAAAAAGCAGGACATCCCTGCGATCTCGGTGGCGATAGTCCGGAACAATCAAATCGCTTGTTCGGTCGCGTTAGGCTGGGCGGACCTGGAACAACGCATTCCCAATACCCCGAAGAGCCGACACCGTCTGGCTTCGCTTTCAAAGCCTGTAACTGCGGTGCTGACGATGAAGCTGATGGAAGAAGGGAGACTTGCGCTCGACGATTCCATTTGCAGACTTATGCCAGAGCTGCCTGAACGGTATGCTCCCGTTACCGTCAGGCGGCTGCTTGCCCATCAGCGTGGCATTTGAGAATACGCAGACCTGGACGAAGTATTCAGCACAAGGCACTACGCCAGCCTTGAAGAGGCGGCACGGTCGATATTTGTTGAGTCGCCGCTCTTGTTCGAACCGGGAGCCAAGACAGCGTACACGACCTACGGATACACTCTCCTGGGTGCGGCGCTCGAGCGCGCAGCCGGCACATCGTTCCAGCAGATACTCGCAGCACGGCTGCGGGGCTTTGGCCTGGATGACTTCCTGTCGTTGACACCGGACCGCGTTCGGCCCAACCGGAAGAACGCAGCAATGGTCTGGGAGAACGCGTCGGCGTTCGATGCAAGCAACAAGTATGCAGGCGGGGGCATTATTTCGAGGGCAGTTGCATACGTCAGCTTTCTCATTGAATTGAGTTCAGGGAGGCTGTTGGGGAAGGACACCGTCGCGGCAATGTGGACACGACAGACCTTGTCCGACGGCTCCGTCGTACCCTATGCAACCCTTGGTTGGGCGACCGGCGTGCGTGGCGGCGATCGGTATTTCACGCATGGCGGTCTTCAGCCTGGAACTACGACGGTCATGCACTGGTTCCCGGGTTTGGGAGTGGGCAGCGTCGTGCTTTGCAATGCCGAAGGGCCGGACCTCGATCCATTGCAGGAACGAATTCTGGACGTTCTCGTAGGGCGAAGGCAAATGCAAGCGGCGGTCGCCAAGCCTTGATCAGGAGGCGTGGCACAGCTTCCCACTCGACGGTTCTGTGAGGCCAACTCGCTGGCAAAATCTCTATCCCGACGGATCGGCAATTGAAAGTTTGCGGCAGATCTTCTTGGCCAGCAGGTTGGCAATTTCGACATGTCGGGGAACGGCCTCGGCGTGACCTGTTTGAGGGTTCTCCCATAGAGAATGCTCCTTGCCCTCCCGCCGAACAACGCAACCAGAGCGCCGAAGGTGGCGTAGCAACGCTTCGCGCTTCATCCGACTACAACGAGCTCTTGACTTGCATCGGGAGGAAGCGCTCGCAATGATTCCTCCCGTCTATGCTCTAATATCAATGCGATCGCTTCTCGCAGGCTATCCAGGCATTCTTCGCGCGAAGCACCCTGGCCATTGGCCCCAGGCACTTCAGCACAGTAGGCAATGTGCCATGGGCCGTCTTGCTCGACGATCGCGGTAAATTCGTTGCGCATACTTTTAGCTTAACGCCGCGAAACGCGATCCAGCGGCGGGCTTGGCGGCTGGCTCGGCGGCGAGCCGCCTACCATTTAGATCACGACAGTACAACAATGCGGCAAGGACAGCAGAAGGATAAATCTGTCAGAGACGAAAAACGCCGACGACAACACCAGAAAACCAATCCCCGATCCGAGATATTGCGGCGCAAGTTGTGCGACCACTGCATTGTCGCGACGATACTTCATCCCGTGCGAAAACATATAAATCGCCCAAATGGCGGCCAAGATACCGACCACGGCGGCAGCCAGCGTTGCGGTTCCGGCGATCGCATTCCCAACGCCGATCAGCAGACTGCCAAGCACAAGCACATGCACAACGAACATTGAGACGGATATCTCAAGCCAAATAGCTCGCACCGACGGAAGCCTCTTTTGTTGGCTCCTCACGGAAATCTGTGAGTAAGTTAAGGTTTGGAGACGGGGCGGCGTTGGAGAAATTGGCGCATTGCAGAGTTTCAAGGCGCAAGGCCCGTCTCATGACGCAGCGGCTGTCTCGCGATTATGGCCGTTTGGACCTGCCCGGACAGCAACTGCGCAGCATTTCGATCAAGACATTGCGACCGGGCGGGGGCGATGCCCGTTTTGTGA
>JBKJSR010000615.1:0-3673 GCA_046594355.1 Bryobacter sp. | reverse complement strand
GAAACTCCAGCCCACCGCCTTTAGGCGGTGGTTGTTTAGATGCGCGCTGCCTGGATCTCAGGCTGAGGAACTCCTGTGGCGAGGTGACTTCCATTAGACCTGCGTCGAAGTGCCGCACGATCCATACACGAGTCGGCTCGCCGGGCAAAGATGTCTCGACCCCATTCTTGGCCCCGCCCGGCAAGCGCCCCTACTCAAGCTCCCGGTAAACCGCCGCCGTCATCCGCGCACTATTCTCCCAGCTAAACTGCTTCACCTGCGCCAGGCCCTGCACCGCCAATGCCTGCCGCTGCTCCGCATCCACCAGTCGCAGCAACCCCTCTGCAATCGCCTCGCTTCGCAACGGGTCTACCAGCAGCGCCGCATCCCCCGCCACTTCCGGCAGCGCCGAACTTATCGACGTCAACACCGGCAACCCATGCGCCATCGCCTCCAGCACGGGAATGCCAAATCCCTCATCCAGTGACGGAAACGCAAACACACTGGCCCGCGCATAAAGCTTCTCCAGTTCGGCGTCCGGCACATAGCCAAGCACCCGCACATTCTCCGGTAATCCCTCCAGCATCTCGGCCGCCTCAAACCCCGCACTCCCCGCAATCCACAACTGCCAATCCATCGGCAGCGCACGAAATCCTTCAATCAACCTTCGCGTGTTCTTCCGCTTCTGCACCGCCCCCACCGTCAATACAATCTTCTCGCGCTGCTCCACTCCAACCACCCGCTCAGGCAACACCACCCCATGCGGCACCACTCGAATCTGCTCACGCGCATAACCCAGATACTCAACCACCTGTCCAGCCGTAAACTCCGACACCGCAATGATCCGGTCCGACCTCTCGGCCGCCTCCCGCGCCTGCTCCGCAAAGCGCATCCGAAACTCCACCGTCGAATACTCGCCGCTCAACACAAACAAATCATGAAAAGTACTGACGGTCTTCGAGCGCTTCCTCTGTGGCAGTCTTTGGTTTAACCCGTGAAACACATCCACGCCTCTGGGCGTAGAATCGAGCAGCAATCGCTTCGGGAATGGTGCCCGCACCCAACGGTGCGGGCGATAGTAGCGACGCAGCCTTGGCCCCGCATAGAGCCGCGCCAGCCCATCCATTAGCGCAAGCGAATACTTCCCCACTCCACTCAGTTGTTTGCCCACCGAATAAGTGGCGTCCAGTCCAATTATTGAATCAACGTTTGGATCTCGGTCTCGCACGCGTTCTCAAAAGGCCTATTCTCCCATAGCCCCTCTTCCACTTGATCGAGCATCAGATCCAGACTCCACGCGTTGCCTTCGCCCAGTTCCACTGCCGAGATTTGCATCTGCAACTCCACACCCGTCCCTCGCGCCAGCGCCTTCGTCCCGATCTCGATGGCCAAAAGCCGCAACGCCGAATCGAGACTGACGCCGCAACGGTCCGGGCTCAACACGGCGAAGCGTCCGCCACCAAAATAAGCCATCAGGTCCACTTCACTCGCGAACACCCGGAACATCTCGGCAATCTCCACCAGCAGCCACTCCTGCTCATGCCTCCCCGCAAGTTCCCCCAACGCATCGAGATTCGCAAGCTGCAGATACGCGCAAGACGCCCTCGACTTCCGCCGCAGCAACCGGCAATAAGGCTCGCCCAGTTGCAGGAATCCGGTGAAGTTCAGCAGCCCCGTCAGTTCATCGCGCACACTCAAACGCCGCAACCCGCTCGAAATCCGGTTCCGCTCGATTGCGCAACGCAACGCCCGCCCCAGCGGCGTGCAATCCACTTCATGCTTCACCAGTACATCCTGGGCGCCTTCCTGCATCAGCCTCACCGTCAGCCCGGGGTCTTCCGTATTCATGAGGACGATCAGCGGCGTCTGCGGTGCTGCCGCCTTCAGGCGTTGAAAGGTGGCCAGCCCGCCGCTGTCCGGCGTCCACAAGTCTGCAAGGATGACATCGAAGCTGATGTCCTTCAGCAGTTGCAATGCTTCTTTAAGTGTCTCGGCATCGCAAAGCTCAAACGGGCTGAGCCACGCATTGCCATTCTGGATTTCTTCCAGTTCGCCCAGTGCTTCCCGCACAAAACCGGCATCGGCCAGGTTGTCCTCAAGCAGCAGGATTCGTGTGTGCTTCTTTCGCATTCTCTATTTAGAAAGTGCGGCAACGCAACGATTCCTCTCAGGCTTCTTCGCCGAGTTCGTATTCCTTCAGCTTGCGGTAAAGGGTCGTGCGCCCGATCCCCAATAGAGTAGCCGCCGTCAGGCGGTCTCCCTTCGTGTACTCGAGCGCCCGCATGATCGCCTGTCTTTCCAGCTCAGCCAGTGGCACTACCGGCACCAGTTCGAGTGCCGGTGCTGTCGCCGTTGCCGCCCCATTCCCATAGGAGTAATTCTGAGCTGATATCCCGAGCGAAGTTTCGACATGCATTTGTTTGGGCGGAACATACGCCGATTGCGGAACAGGCATCTGCGTGCGCCGGTTCAGCGAGTTCATCACGCTCGACGGCAGGTCTCCCCGGTGAAATGCCGGCCCCGAATTCACCGCCAGCATGTGCTGAATACAATTCTCGAGCTCCCGCACATTCCCCGGCCAGTCGTAGGTGAGAAGCGCCTCAAGTACTTCCGGATCCAGTCCCTGCATCCGCCCATAGCGCTTTAAAAAGTGTGCCACCAGATGCGGAACGTCTTCCCGGCGGTCCTTGAGCGGCGTCAACCGCAGCGTCACTACGTTCAACCGGTAATAAAGGTCGCGCCTGAAATTGCCCTTCTCGACTTCTTTCGCCAGATCGCGATTCGTCGCCGCGATCACCCGAAAGTCCACCCGCTTTTGCGTCAGGCTTCCAACCGGACGAAACTCTTTCTCCTGCAATACCCGCAACAGTTTCGCCTGCAGTTCGATCGGCAACTCGCCAATCTCATCGAGAAACGCCGTGCCCCCATTCGCCATCTCGATCAATCCCGCCTTCGAATTGTTCGCCCCCGTGAATGCACCCTTCACATAACCAAACAGTTCGCTCTCCATCAGCGGACCCACCATCGACGAACAGTCAATCGTTACGAACGGGCCGTCGTTCAGCACGTGATGGATAGAACGCGCCACTACTTCTTTTCCCGTACCGGTTTCGCCCAGCACAAGGACAGGCCAGCGGCAACGGCCGAGCTTGTCGATCAAACGCTGCAATTGCAGCATCCGCGGCGATTGGCCGATCAGTACTTTGAGATTTTCTTCGAGAGTTGGACGCATGAACACTACACCTCTGGGGTAGTGGCTCGAAGGCCCCAAAGTTCTACAAAATTATTTCGCCGCCGCCACATTTCTTCAACAACGATACTAGGGTACACGCTCGCTGCCTCCAGTGCGGGTCACAAATCCTCGATAGCCGGAATTCCTCAACCGCCGCCCCAGTTCCTCCGCTTCTTCCCGCGTGCCTTCGCCCACAATTACCCGGTACAGGGTCGGCTCTCCCTTGCGCTCTTCAATCTTCGCTTCGCCGAACTTGCTTCCGGTCTCTTTGCGTAGCGCTTCCGCCTTTGCCCGGTCTTCCCATGCCGCAACCTGCACTCCATAGCGCTCCACCACCCCACCCTTTGGCACCTCAATCACCGTCAACCTCACCATCGCTATGCCCGGTCCGATCATCGCAATCTCCTCCGCCGCGCGGCGCGACAAATCAATGATGCGATCCCCTACAGACGGCCCCCGGTC
>JBKJSR010000612.1:0-4306 GCA_046594355.1 Bryobacter sp. | reverse complement strand
CGAATCGGCGGGCGGGCAGCGCATCATTGGAAGCTCAATCCCCTTCCTGCCGACCCTCTCAGCCAGCCCCGCCCTTGCCTCCACCGCCTGGACCTGGTACGTCCTCATCGGAACCTCCGTCACTTTCCTGACGGCCCTCGCGGCCAGCTACTTCATCACCGAAAGAGAAAGACCTTCCCATGTCTGAAAATTTCAGCCTCCGCCGCGACCATCCACGGAGCCCTGCTCACCAAACGAATCGGCGGGCGGGCACCGCAGCCGGCGGCCCCTCCCTTGCCTCCATCGCCACGACCCGGCACATCCCAATCCCCTTCCTGCCGGCCCTCGCTGCCCGCTACTTCGCCACCATACTTGGGATAGTCTACGGCCCCTCCCTTCCCTCCTTCGCCAGGACCCGGTACGTCCGCTCAATCACCTTCCTGCCGATCCTCGCGGCCAGCTACTTCATCACCATACTCGGCATAGTCTGCGGCCCCTCCCTTCCCTCCTTCGCCACGACCCGGTACGTCCGCTCAATCACCTTCCTGGCGACCCTCGCGGCCAGCTACTTCATCACCAAAAGAGAAAGACCTTCCCATGTCTGAAAAATTTAGCCTCCGCCGCGATCTTGGCCTTTGGGGAGCCGCCGCCATCGTCGTCGGCACTGTCATCGGCAGTGGCGTCTTCGTAGTTCCCAAAAGGGCTGTACTTGCCACCGGTTCACCAGATTGGGTCACTCTCGTCTGGATCGTCGGCGGCCTGCTCAGCCTCGCCGGTGCCCTCACCTATGCCGAGTTGTCCTCCATGATGCCCGAGGCGGGAGGCGAATATGTCTACCTCCGAGAGGCTTATGGCCCTTTCTTTGCCTTCGTTTACGGCTGGACGCAGTTCTGGGTCGCCAAATCCGGCTCGATCGCCACCCTTGCGAGCGGATTCCTGATCTATCTGTCCAATTTCGTTCCGATTTTGGAACAGACCTTCGCCACCATCCCCATTCCCCTCGGTCCAAACGGTACCCCGCTCGAGCTGAAACTCGGCCAGTTAGCGGCAATGTGCGTCATTTTGTTCCTCGCCGGCGTGAACTATTTCGGCGTAAAGGCTGGCGGTCAGTTGCAAATTGTCGTCACTATTGCCAAAGTCGGCCTCCTAATCGGCATTATCATGATCGGCCTTTGCTCCTCCCAGGGTGCCGTTTCCAATTTCACGACTTCCGTAATGCCCAATCCCGGTGGCGCCAGCGGATTCTTTGTTGCGCTCGTGGCCATCCTATGGGCCTACGACGGCTGGAACAACGTCAGCATGGTATCGAGCGAAATTAAGAATCCCCAAAAAAATCTCCCTTTGGCGCTCATCTACGGCACTCTCGGCGTCATGGTGATTTATCTGCTCGCCAATACCGCTTACTTTTATGTCCTGTCCAGCGCAGAAGTGGCCGCCAGTGACCGTGTTCCCGCCCAAATGATGCGAAAACTCTTCGGCCAGACCGGTGCCAACTGGGTGTCCGTCGCCGCCATGATTTCCATTTTCTCAGCCCTGAATGGCAGCATCCTCGCCGGTGGCCGCGTTCCTTACGCCATGGCCAAAGATGGGCTTTTCTTCAAAAAAATCGCCGAAGTTCACCCAACCCACAGATCACCCGCCCAATCCATGCTCTGGCTCAGCGTCTGGAGCTCAATATTGGTCTTTTCCGGTCAATACGACCAGCTCGCAGCCACTGTAATCTTCGCCAGTTGGATCCTTTACGCCATGACCGCCGCCAGCGTCATCATCCTCCGCCATAAGCGTCCAGACCTCGAACGCCCCTATAAAACATTGGGTTATCCCTACGTCCCCATTCTTTTTGTACTGGCGAGCGCAATATTAATTTTTTTCACCCTAAAGGATCAGCCAAGAGAATCCATTCTCGGTTTGGCATTGATTGCCTCTGGAATTCCCTTTTACTGGTACTGGAGCAGGCAAAAAAAGGCTTAGACATTCTAGCTTGAAAATTCTGTTCTATTTTCAGAACAAGACTCTTGTATCGCGGCCAATAATCCGATATAACTGCATATAAGCCTTGTCAGGCGCTAGGCTTTGCCGACGGGGGCACGAGCCAACAATTTGAAACGGAGGTTCACAGCATGGACCTAATGAAGATTTTGGAAGATTTACGGCGAGAACGGGCTTCGATTGAAGAAGCGATTCTGACGCTGGAACGGCTGGTAGAAGGCCGTGGTCGCCGTCGTGGCAGACCTCCGACATGGCTCGCCGAAGCTAGGAAACGTGGTCTGTCGACAGACGACACCGAGGAACCAGAGACCGATACGGAAGAACCGGTAAAGAAGTTCTCGGCCAAAGGTTAGGGATAAATCAAATACTGTTGACGCTTTTCGCTAAATTGGTCTAGCGTCTTCATCCAGGATTGCCGTACTTTTACCGCCGTCTCGCCAGCCGCGAGGCGGCGAATCGTCTCCCGACTCCCAATCAACTTCAAATTCGCCTCCAGATTGATTTGCTTCGGATAGAGACGAGCCAGAACTTCCATCAGGCTTAAGCCCAATAGCGTGGAATCAAATGCATTCCGGTCGGTCACGATAAAACGAACTCCATTGACACTCTGACCCGCGTAAAAGCTGGCAACGGGTTCAAACGAATTCGCCTGCGCCCTCACGCCCGGAATTTCCAGTTCGTTCAAGGCTTCTGCCAGTTTCTGCCCGTCAATCCAGGGAGCCCCCACCTGCTCAAAGGGCGCATCGCTTCCCCGCCCGACCGAATAATTTTTCGAGTATTCGAGCATCGCCACTCCCGGATAGAGCAGCGCCGCCCCTGGACTGCGTAAATTCGGGGAGGGATTGACCCATTTCAGCCCGGTTTCATCGAACCAGTAGCTGCGCTTCCAGTTCTTCATCGGGATCACGGTCAGGCGCGCCCGCTTTGGCAAATTGTCGTTGGCAAATCGCGCCAGTTCCCCGATCGTGAAGCCATGCCGCAGAGGCAGCGGCAGGCATCCGACAAAGCTCATCTGCTCCGCTTCCATCGGAGGCCCTTCGACATGTTCGCCCGTAATCGGGTTCGGACGGTCGAGCACCATGAATTCGATATTCAATTGGGCGGCCACTTCCATCGCGTTCTTCATGGTGCAGCTATAGGTATAAAAGCGGGTGCCAATGTCCTGTATATCGAACACGAGGGTGTCGATCCCTTTCAGGTTGGCGGAGTTCGGGCTGCGATTCTCGTCGTGATAGAGGCTATAGACCGGAAGCTTTGAGACCGGATCCCTGGTATCGGTTACTTTTTCGTGATCCAGCTTGCCCAAGATGCCGTGCTCGGGGCTAAAGAGCGCAGTCAGTTCGACCCCCCCAGAGAGCATCGCGTCGATGTTGCGGCGGCCGTCGCGAGCAAAGCCGGTGTGGTTGGTAATCAGCCCTACCTTCTTGTTTGCGAGCGCGGCAAACTTGTCTTCGATCAGACGATCGAGGCCGGTCAGAACAGGATCGGGGCTCGCACCGGCCCGGAACATTTTGCTCACATGGGCGGCGGCAACACTCGCGACCTTGCTCCGCAAAGCCGTGATCGGCGGACGGCGCACCGGGTGTACGGCATTGGCGAGCAGGATCACATAGCTCTCCGTTGAGGGATCGATCCAGACGCTTGTGCCCGTAAAGCCGGTGTGACCAAAGGAACCGATCGGGTAGAGATCGCCGCGATTGCCGGCAAAGGGGGAATCGATGTCCCAGCCGAGACCGCGCAGCGCGCTTTGTCCCGCTGGAGACTGTGTACGGGTGGCGGCACCGATCATCAGCGGAGAGTAAAGCGGAGCGCCATGGCGCAACACCATGCGGGCAAACTTTGCCAGGTCGTCAACCGTCGTGAAGAGGCCGGCGTGCCCGGCGACACCGCCCATAAAGCGGGTGGTCTCGTCATGCACGACACCGCGTAATGGCAGCGCTTCGCCTTTTAACTTCTCGGTGGGCGCGATGCGGGATTGCAGGGCGGCGGCGGGAAGATATCCGCTCTCGGTCATGCCGAGCGGGGCAAAAACCTGTTCGCGGGCAAACTCGTTCAAAGGCTTGCCGCCGACCCGGCGGACAATTTCGCCGAGCAGGATGAAATTGATGTCGCTGTAGACGAAGCGCAGCCCCGGCTCGCTGACCGGCTTGTCGGCCAGCGCCTTCTGGATGCCGAGTTCATAACCGCTCCAGGCGGGTTCGAGATCGAGATCGGGGCGCAAGCCGGAGTAATGCGTGAGCAGGTGGCGCAGCGTGATTTCACTCTTGCCACCTGCTCACGCATTACTCCGGCTTGCGCCCCGATCTCGATCTCGAACCCGCCTGGAGCGGTTATGAAC
>JBKJSR010000611.1:0-8844 GCA_046594355.1 Bryobacter sp. | reverse complement strand
GCTCGAGATGGCCCTTGCCTTCGGCAGCATCTTCGGCGCAGGCGCGGCGGCGCGTGTTTTCACGGGAGCTTACCAGGCCGCGGACCTTACCTTGGCGGGCGCTTACCTCGCCGGCCTACTCGGCGGCTATGTAACTGGAATGGTGAGCGGTATCCTGATGAGCCTTCCCGCAATGTTCGCCAACGAACTGCTCGCCATGCCACTCTATGCGGGCATCGGCGTCCTTGGAGGCTTGGTTCGCGATTGCGCTCCGAACGTCGAGGAAATCTGGCGCTACTCGCCTGTCTTCGACTTGCTCGGTTCCTGGCGTATGCTCCGCAAGCGTGCGCTGGCCCGCCTGCTGGGCTATCGCATTCTGATCACCGCAGGCGTCCTCTTCGCCGAAGGCCTTCGCCTTACCGGCCAGTTCATGTTTCATTCGCGAGCGATCTTCAGTCCCATTCGACTTGATACAGAACCCATCCTGCCTTGGGTAGCCGCGCTGTTTGGCACCTCTGTACTCTGTACCTTTGTGCCGCTGAAAATCTGGAATACGACCCGACTCGAAAAAAAGCTCTCCCTGCAACGGCGCCTGATTGCCGAAGCACGCCTCGCCGCACTCACCAGCCAGATCAATCCCCATTTTTTGTTCAACACCCTCAACAGCGTCTCCAGCCTGATCCGCATCGATCCCGACCGCGCCCGCGCCATGGTCTACAAACTCTCCAACGTGCTTCGCCGCGCAATGAAGAATACCGATAACTTCTCGCCACTGCGCGACGAACTCGCTTTCATCGATGACTACTTCGCCATTGAGGTGGTTCGCTTTGGCGAAAAATTACGCTTCGTGCGGGAGATTTCTCCCGACGCGCTCAACGTTCCAGTGCCCTCAATGGTGCTGCAGCCGCTCATCGAAAACTCGATCAAGCATGGCTTGGCCGCTAAGCTCGAGGGCGGCACCATCTGGCTTCGCGCCAAGCTCATCGAAGCAGACCGGCTGCTCCTTGTCGTCGAAGACGATGGAGAGGGAATTCCCGAAGAAAAAATGGAAGACCTCTTCGGCAGCTCCAGCGGCATTGGTGTATCGAACGTGAAAGAACGCCTGGAGGTTCTTTACGGAGAACACTATCGGATGTCGATCGAAAGCCGTCTAGGCCAGGGAACACGCACGGAAATCGAAATCCCGGCCAGCAGGACTGCCCGATCCGGCGTGGACGACCGCGCAAGCTGACCCGCCCCGAAACCCAAAGCTGCTTCAATAGAATGAGACACCTAAAAACATGCGAGTAGCCTACTTTGACGCCTTCTCCGGCGTAAGCGGAGACATGACCGTCGGCGCACTGATCGACGCCGGAGCCGACGCCCACAAACTCATCCACGGTCTTGAACACCTCGGCCTCGGTGCCAAATACAAAGCCGAAAAAACCATCCGCTACGGCATCACCGCCACCAAGTTCCACGTCCTCATCGGAGACCTGCCCGCCGACCAGCAACACAGTCATGATCACGATCATGAACACGGTCACGATCACACCCACGAACAGACCCACGATCACAACCATCGCGGCCTCACCCAGATCCTCGAGCTGATCGACAAAGCCAAAATCCCCGCTCCCGTCAAAGCCTCCGCCAGTCGCGTCTTTCAGGTCCTCGGCGAAGCCGAAGCCGCAGTCCACGGTCTCCCCATCGACAAAGTCCACTTCCACGAAGTCGGTGCGGTCGATTCGATTGCCGACATTGTCGGTGCCTGCTACGGCCTCCACCTGCTCAAGGTCGACGAAGTTTACAGCTCACCCATCAACGTCGGCTCCGGCACTGTCAAGGCCGCTCACGGCGTCCTCCCCGTCCCCGCCCCGGCCACTGCCCTGCTCCTCAAGGACAAGCCCATCTACGTCGACGGTCCCGCCTTTGAACTCACCACCCCCACGGGCGCAGCCATCCTTGCCGCACTCGCCAAAGGCTACGGCAACATGCCCGCCCTCAGCATCACTTCGCTCGGCTACGGCGCAGGCACCAAAGACTTCCCCAACCGCGCCAACGTCCTCCGCATCACCATCGGTGAAAAACTCAACTCCGCCGAGGCCCAAACCGTCCTCCTCATCGAAGCCAACATCGACGACTCCTCTCCGCAAGTCCTCGGCTACACCATGGACCAACTCTTCCTTGCCGGCGCGCTTGACGTCACGCTCACTCCCGTCCTGATGAAGAAAAACCGCCCCGGTCACGTCCTGACGGTCGTCGCGAAACAGGAAGACAAAGACACCATCTCCAACCTCATCCTCCGCGAAACGACAACCCTCGGCCTCCGTATCTCCAGTGCCGAACGCCGCACCCTGCCGCGCGAATTCATCGAAGTGACAACACCCCACGGGCCAGTCCGCATCAAGGTCACCGGCAACGGCTTCGCTCCTGAATTCGACGATTGCCAGGCCCTGGCCCGCTCGAAAAACGTCCCCCTCAAAGTCGTCATCGGAGCCGCTAACTTTGCTTACCTCAAGACGAAAGCCTAATGAACAAGTACTACCTCACAACCCCGATCTATTACGTCAACGCCGCGCCGCACATCGGCCACACTTACACAACTCTCGTCGCCGACACCATCAAACGCCTCAAGGCCATGCAGGGCATCGCGGCCTACCTCGTAACAGGCTCCGATGAGCACGGCCAAAAGATCGAACGTGCCGCTACCAAGATCGGCAAATCGCCGCAAGAGTACACAGACCTCATCGCCGCAGACTTCGAGAAAACCTGGCAGCAACTCGGTCTCTTGATCGACAAATTCCAGCGCACCACTTCGCCGCAACACGCCGCCGCCGTAGAAAAACTTTTCGCCGCTTGCGACGCAAACGGCTTTATCTACAAGGGCAGTTACACCGGCTACTACTCGGTCACCAGCGAAGCATTTGTCGCCGATGCCAAAGAGGGCGACGTCGATCCAGACTCGGGCCAGCCCCTCGAACGCGTCACCGAAGAAAACCTCTTCTTCAAGCTCTCCGCCTTTCAGGACAAGCTGATCGAACTACACGAAAACAATCCACAATTCCTCCAGCCCGAATCGCGCCGCAACGAAGTCCTCGCCTTCCTCAAAAACGAAAAGCTGCAGGACCTCTCGATCAGCCGCACAACCATCCAGTGGGGCATCCCCGTCCCCAACCACCCCGGCCACGTTTTCTATGTCTGGTTCGACGCGCTCATGACTTACTGGTCCGCCGTCGAAGGCACCGGCCTCTGGCCCGCCGACCTCCATCTGATGTCGAAAGAGATCGTGCGCTTCCACGCCATCTATTGGCCCGCCTTCCTCATGGCCGCCAACTGGCCGCTGCCCAAGCGCATTTACTCCCACGGCTGGCTGCTCTTTGAAGACAACAAAATGTCCAAGAGCCGTGGCAACATCGTACGCGCCACACCCATCCAGCAGGTGATGGGCTTCGACGCCCTTCGCTACTTCTTGCTCCGCGAAATTCCCTTCGGTGCCGACGGCACTTTCAGCTACGACGCCCTCGTTGCCCGCTACAATTCCGACCTGGCCAATGGCCTCGGCAACCTCGTCAGCCGCACTCTCTCGATGATCCTCCAGTACTGCGGCGGCAAGCTCCCCGCCCCCGTCGCCGCCGACTCAAGCGCCATCGAAACCACCCTCGCCCACTACGAAAATTTCGAGTTCCACAAGGCCCTCGAAACCATCTGGCGCTGGATCGGCGACCTCGACAAATACATCGTCGAAAACGCCCCCTGGAAGCTCGCCAAAGACGCATCCCCCGAAGCGAAAGCCCGCCTCGACGCCGTCCTCTACCGCTGCTTCGAAAGTCTCCGCCTCATCACCGCTCTTGCCGCGCCAGTCATCCCGGAATCCGCACTCAAGATCGGCACGCAGCTCAACATCGCTGGCCCCCTCACCTGGGGCCACACGCCCGAAGGCCACGCCATCGGCGAGATCTCCCCCATCTTCCCGCGCCTCGACGCGAAGCTCGCGATCGAACAGATGAAAGCGCTCGAAGGCGAAGAACTCGCCCGCCAGAACAGTCTTCTAGGCAAGACCACCGCGGAGCCCGCCAAGCCAAGCGACATCGCCCCCATCGCCGACACGATCTCCATCGACGACTTCGTCAAAGTCGACCTCCGGGTCGGGCTCGTTCTCAGCGCCGAAGCCGTCAAAGGTGCCGACAAATTGCTCCATCTCAAGGTCGACATCGGCGAAGCCACTGGCCCCCGCACCATCGTTGCCGGCATCGCCAAAGCCTACACCCCCGATCAGCTCATCAACCGCAAAGTCGTCATCGTCGCCAACCTCGCTCCCCGCAAGCTCAAGGGCATCGAAAGCCAGGGCATGATCGTCGCCGCCAGTCTCGAGGGCGGCACCCCTGCCCTCGCCGCATTCCTCGAAGAGGTGCCCATCGGAGCGCGCCTCAAATGATCGACAGCCACTGCCATCTCGATAGCGACCAGTTCGAAGCCGATCGCGATGCAGCCATTGCCCGCGCCTTGGCTGCCGGCGTCACAACCATGCTCGCGATCGGCACAGGCGAAGGCCCTCCAGTCCTCGACGCCGCCATCCGCCTCGCCGACGCGCATCCAGCCTTCCTCGCTACCGTCGGTGTCCACCCTCACAACGCCCATCGCGTCACACCACAAACTTATCCTGCACTTCGAGCGCTCGCCGCGCATCCAAAGTGTGTGAGCATCGGTGAAATTGGTCTCGACTATCACTACGACTTCTCGCCCCGCGAACAGCAGCGCGACGTCTTCATAGAGCACCTCAAACTCGCCCGCGAGCTCTTCTTGCCCATCGTCATCCACACCCGCGAAGCTTGGGCCGACACCATAGACATCCTCCAAAAACACTGGGACCCCACCCTGGGCGGCGTCTTCCACTGCTTCAGCGAAGGCATTGCCGAAGCCGAACAAGCCCTCGCCCTCAACTTCCACTTCGGCCTCGGCGGCGTCATCACATATCCCAAAGCCGACAAACTCCGCGAAGCCGCAGGCTTCATCCCCCTCAATCGGATCCTGCTCGAAACCGATGCCCCCTACCTCGCGCCCCTTCCCTTTCGTGGCAAGCGCAACGAGCCCGCCTACCTCCCTCACACTGCCCAGCGTCTCGCCGCACTGCGCGGCTTGTCTACCAGCGAACTGGACGAGCTGACCACACAGAATTTCCGCCAACTCTTCTCCGCTAAACTGGAACAACTCCCATGACGAAGACGCTGAACCAAGCCGTCTCGATGAAACAAATTCTCGACCTCGTGCGCGACGATCTCGCCCGCGTCGAAAAAACGATTGGCCTCGAAACCATCGGCTCTGTCGCCGCCATCAACACCATCTCCCATCACATGCAGGCGGCCGGTGGCAAACGCCTTCGTCCCATCCTTCTCCTGCTCTCCAGCCGCCTCATCAGCAGCCGAACGGAAACTACCGAAGAAGCCATCCAACTCGCCGCCGTAGTTGAACTCATCCACACTTCCACACTCGTCCATGACGACGTCATCGACGAAGCCAAGATCCGCCGTGGCCGTCCCAGTGCCAACGCACTCTGGGGCAACCAGATGAGCATCCTCGCCGGCGACTGGCTCTACATGCAGGCCTTTCAGATCGCGATGCGCCAGCGCAATTTCACCGTCCTCGACATCCTCATCGGGCTCGCTCAGATGATGGTCGAAGGCGAGCTGCTCCAGCTCGATCGTCTGGGCAAAATCGACATCACCGAAGCCGACTACATGGAGCTTGTCGATCGCAAAACCGCCAGCCTCTTCAATGCCTGTTGCCGCCTCGGTGCCATGGCCGGCGGGGCCGACGACAAACAGGCCGCCCGCCTCGGCGACTTCGCCTGGAATCTCGGCATGGCCTTCCAGTTGATCGATGACATCCTCGACTTCACCTCCAAAGAAACCATCCTCGGCAAGCCCGTCGGCAACGACCTCGCCGAAGGCAAGGTCACGCTCCCTCTCCTCTACTCACTCGCCGAAACCACTCGCGAAGAGACCCGCATGATCGAAACCATCCTCAAGGACCGCAACTATGATCGCGTCCCCTTTTCCAATGTTCTCGAGATCATCGAAAAATATAAAGGCGTCGAAAAAGCTCACGAGCGCGCCCGTCACTTCACCGACCGCGCCCGCCACATCATGCAGGACTTCCCCGATTCTCCTTACCGCAAAGCGGTGCTCACTGTAGCCGATATAATCACTGACAGGGATCGATAAGCAACTTATGAAAAAATGGGCAATCGCAATTGGACTGCTTTCTCTCATAGGCGCAGGCGCTTACTTCTACCTCACGCGTAGACTCAAACAGGATTGGGAACCCGTCGCCCGCCAGCGTCTCGTCGAATACCTCGAAGAGCGTTTTGATAGTAAAGTCGAAATCGGCCAGCTCGACTTCCGCCTCCTCACCGGCACCACCATCGAAGCTTCCGGTAAAAATTTCAAGCTTCGCTTCCAGCGCCGCTCCGACATCCCGCCCCTCCTTGAGTTCGATGCCATCACCCTCCAAACCGACATGAGCATCCTTTACAACGGCCCTCGTTTCATCAATCGTGTGGTGCTCAAAGGCCTCAAAATCACGATGCCCCCGCGGGGCGAGCGCCCTGTCGCTGAGTCGAACCAGCAGCCGAAACAACCCGACCCCAACCCCCTCGTGATCGAAACCATCGTCGCCGACGGCGCCACCCTTCAGATCCTTCCCTCCAAGGCCGGCAAGGCGCCTCTCGACTTCGATCTCACCAAGCTCACCCTCACCAGCACCGGCCCCGGCCAGCCCTTCTCTTACCAGACGACACTCACCATCCCCAAGCCCCCCGGCCTCGTCACCGCCCGCGGCCACTTCGGACCCTGGAATGGCAAAGACCCCCGCCAGACTAATCTCGATGGCGACTTTATTTTTGAAGACGCGGATCTCGGCGTCTTCAAAGGCATCGCTGGCACCATGGATTCCACTGGCAAATTTTCCGGTGTCCTCGAAAAAATCGATGCCCAGGGCGAATGCCGCGTCCCCAATTTCCGCCTCACGATGTCCGGCAATCCCGTTCCTCTCACCGTCCAGTACAAGGCTCTCGTCGATGGTGCCGACGGCGACACCTATCTCAAGCAGGTCCAAGCCAGACTCGGCAAAACCAGCTTCACCGCAACCGGAGAAGTCGTTGGCCTCAAGGGTCATCCCGGCCGCGCAATTCGTCTCAATGCCCTCATGCCGAAGGGCGACCTCAAGGACATACTGAAGCTCGCAATTAAAGGCGATCAGCAATTCCTCGAAGGCACCGTCAATCTTAAAACCAGCATCGACATCCCTCGGGGCGATGTACACGTTATCGACAAGCTTCGCCTCAAAGGCCGCTTCGAAGTCCGCGAGGCCAACTTCACCTCCGGCGCAATTCAGGACAAGATCGACGGACTCTCGAAGCGCGGTCGCGGAAAACCGAAGGATCTGCAGATCGATAATGTGCCTGCCACCTTTAACGGCCAATTTGAGATGGCCGATGGCACAATCGCGTTTACACCCGTCGTATTTGTTGTCCCCGGCGCGCTCGTTGACCTCACCGGCACCTACCAGGCAACTCCCGGCCTCCTCGACTTCCACGGCTCTCTCAACCTCGACTCCAAGGTGAGCGGCACCTTCAGCGGCTGGAAGCGCTGGGCGCTCAAACCCTTCGACCCGGTCTTTGCAAAGAACGATGTCGGAACTTATCTCCCCATCAAGATCACCGGCGATAAAGACAACCCTCAGTTCGGCCTCGACCGCAAGAAGAATTAGTGCGATGGGCCGCCGCTGGCTTCTCTTCACCGCCCTCCCACTCCTGGCCGCCCTCGGCGGCTTCCCTGAAAAAGCGGAATTCTACTTCCTCCGTCTTGAGTACACCGATGCCCCTTTCGTGCGCCGTCCTTGGGGACGCGGCTGGTGGATGCAGGACATGCCGGAAGCCGAGATCCATTTCTCACAAGGCATAGAACGCCTCACCCGCATCCACATCGGTGAAATCCGCCACACGCCCCTCACCGACGACAGGATCTTCGAATACCCCTGGATCTACGCGACCCAGGTCGCCTGGTGGGATCTCTCGCAACCCGAAGTCCTCCGCCTCCGCGAGTACCTCAACCGGGGCGGCTTTCTTGTCGTCGACGACTTCCATGGAGAGCGCGACTGGCACCTCTTCGCTGCCTCCATGACCCGTGTCCTTCCCGGCAAACCCATGCTCGGCATTGAGGACAAAGACCCCGTCATGAACCTCGTCTTCGACATCAAGGAGCGAACCTTCATTCCCGGTCTCCGCCATCTCCGAAGAGGTCCCAACGGAACCACCACTGTGCAACCCTCAGCCATCCCGCCCACCTGGCGGGCCATCTACGATGACAAGGGCCGCATGCAAGTCGCGATCAACTTCAACATGGATATCGGCGACGCCTGGGAGCACGCCGACATGCCCGAATACCCGGAGCAGATGACCAGCCTCAGCTACCGCTTCGGCATCAACTACATCCTCTATTCGATGACTCACTGACGAGGATCCGAGTCCCAAACATACTCTCCATTCTTGTAAGTAAATGTGAGCATCACGTTTACACCTCGACCCGGCAGCTTTCGATAGAGCCAGGATTGCTTCTGCCCTGCATGGATCTCGATCTCATCAGGAGGGCCATAGGTGATGTAAACCCTGCCTAAATCCGTCTGCCATCCTTCCAGTTTTGATGCGAACTTCTTATTCGCATAGGCGATGCGCCGATAGTGCCCGATCTTGAATTCATTCTCTGGAGTTGTCGGCGTTGTGTCCCGCCGCTGCCAAAACTGTTCAATGAACTTCGCCCGCTCCTCATCTGTCTTCAATTGCTCAAACGCCGCTTTCTCGCGATCCTCGATAATGTAAGTCACCTCACT
>JBKJSR010000533.1:0-7142 GCA_046594355.1 Bryobacter sp. | reverse complement strand
GTCAGCACACTCACGACAGCAGTCTTGAATTCTTCCATCATGGCCTGCGTGATTTCGCTCTGCGCAACGCCCTTGCCTGCAGCCAGGCTCTTGGCCAGACTGCCGCGCTGGTCCATGGCCGCTGCCGCGATGATGCCGTCCTTGTTGGACAGCTTGTTCATGTGATCTTTTTTTGCTTGACTCAAACTCATTCGGTTCTTCTTTCTCTCTAATCTAAAAATCGTTTGCCGGGCGGGTCCAGCGTGTACGCCGTCGCCAGTAAGCTTGCGCACGCCCCACATCCCGGAGGATCTGCGCCTTCAGTTTTTCGGGGTTCTCAAACTTCCGTTCTTCACGGATCCAGGCGCGAAAATCAACTCGAATCTTCCCCGGCCTCTCCCCGGACAAGGCTTCGAGCAGATAGGTTTCAATGCTCAAATCGCTACCTCCAAACGTGGGACGGTAGCCGATATTTGTGATTGACGGCCAGCTACGGCCATCGTTCAAATCCTGTGTCTGCGTCACGTAGACTCCCGCCGCCGGGATCACGCTCTCGCCCTCGATCAGCGGCTTCACATCAAGGTTCAGGGTTGGCACGGTCTGCTTGTGTCCGATGCCCTGCCCGCTCACCACGTTTCCTTCGAGGCAAAACTCATAGCCTAGCAAGCGATTGGCTAGCGCGGCACGGCCTGCCGCCAGCAACTCGCGAATCGCAGTGCTCGAAACCACCCGCCCCCGCGTTGTCACCGACTCTGTGATCTCCACTTCATACCCAAGCTTCGCGGACAAATCTTTGAGCAGGCGGACATCTCCACTGGCCCGGTTGCCAAAGCGGAAGTTGTCGCCAACCAGCACGGCCTTCGCGAGCAGCTTGCCCACCAGCACGCGCCGCACAAATTCGCTTGCGCTCAAAGCCGCCAGCTCTTCATTGAAGGGCAGCACCAGTACTTGGGTAATCCCCTCGTCCGACATCCGCTCCAGCCGTCTCTCAATTGGTTCGAGCGAGGGCGGTGCCATTCCCGGCGCGAGCAACTTGCGGGGATGCGGATGAAAAGTCAACACCGTCGGCTTCAGCCAAAGGTCCGCCGCCAGTTGTGTGCAGCGCCGCAAGATCTGCTGGTGTCCGGTATGCACGCCGTCGAAATTGCCAACCGCAACTGCGCTTGGCCCAAAGTCGGCGGGAATATCCTCAAGGTTCCAATACACTTGCATCGCCGTATTGAGCGGCCGCGCACTACGCGCTGCGGCATTCCCGACAGCGATCTCCAGCCCGTCATACGCCAACCGCACATGAGGCGGCAACTGGCTTTCCGTCCGCGCATGAGGCAAGTCGTGACAGATGTGCGTCAGATAAGCCCGGTGGGGCTTGAGCCGCTCCACATTTTGCAGACTTCTTGCAATGTGCGAATGCGTCGGATGCGGCTTGTAGCGCAAACCATCGAGGAAAAGTACATCAAGCCCTTCCAGCAATTTCATGCTCTCCTCGGGGATCTCGTTGTGGTCGGTCAAGTAAGCCGCCGCACCAAATCGATAGCCCGTACTTCGCCCGCGCCCGTGTGACAGAGGCAATGGCTGAAAGACCATTCCGCCAACCTCAAAGGGTTCCCGGTCGATCTCGTGCATCACCAGCTTCGGCTTGGTGGCTTGCGTCGGCTTGAGTTCAAAGGCATACGAGTAAATGCGCTCGACGACTTCGATCACATCGCGCGTGGCATAGATGGGAATGCTCACATTCTGCCGGTAGTTGAAGGGCCGAACGTCATCCAACCCAAAGATGTGATCGGCATGGGCGTGGGTGAGCAGGATCGCATCAATGCGCGGCAAGGCCGCTCGCAGCGCCTGCTCGCGAAAGTCGGGCCCCGCATCGATCAGGACAACATTCTTGCCTACATGCACGGCAATACTGGGGCGCAAGCGCCGGTCCCGCGGGTCTGCACTTTGGCATACCCGGCAGTGACAGCCAATCATCGGGACACCCACACTGGTACCCGAACCCAACACTGTAATGCGAAGCGAATCGGTCAACGCGGCTACTTCTGTTCTCCCGCCAATGCCTGCACATAGCGAAAGCGCAACTCGGTCAAAGAATTTTCAAGCATCCGCTTCTCCTCCAGCGTCAAGTTGCCCTTCGTCTTCTCATCCAGTACGCCCAGCAAATCAATCGCGTGCTTGGCCCAGGCCAAGTTCGGTTTGGACTCTTCACCCTCGCCATCCGGCAGAGCGAACATTCCCATCTGCATTTGCGCTTGCATGATGAAAGAGGCAATCAGGAATTCAAAACTGGCCGGCGGAGGGGTGGCCTCGTTTTCACTCATATTTCCCAGTGTAGCGAAGCCCTCCGCAGGGCGCTAAGATTGTTAGAATATGTGGTCCTTGCGACTTCTCCTCTGCTGCTCCTTCCTGCTATCCGTCAACGCCCAGAACAAACGGCCAATGACCTATGCCGACACGGATGCCTGGCGCTCCCTCTCCGGACAAAAGCTATCCGCCGATGGCAAGTTTCTCGGCTATGGTCTCTTCCCTCAGGATGGCGACGGCGAAGTCGTCCTGCGAAACCTCGGCACGAAGGCAGAGATCCGCGAGCCCGCCGGGGCTCGCCCCGCGCCTCCGCCCCCGGATCCCGAACTCGACACTCCACCCATTCAGCGCACCACGCAGATTGCCTTCAGCCCAGACTCGCGCTTCGCCGCCTTCACGACTTTCCCCAAGAAAGTAGAGATGAAGAAGAAGGAATCTGAACGCTCGAAAGGCGGCCTTGTTCTGGCCGACCTCACGAAATCAAGCGTCACCCGCTTCGACAGCATAAAGAATTATCAGCTCTCTTCAGAAGCCAGTTCCGTCATCGCGTTTCTCAAGGATGATAAAGACAAAACGCTCACAGTGCAGCGCCTCGGCGACTCAATGCAGAAGAGCTTCACCGGTGTAACCGACTATGCGCTCAGCAAAGACGGCCAGTCTATGGTTTATGCAACGGGCGAAGGCGTCTACGCCATGAATACCGTCAACTGGGGAGGCGAAGTGCAAGCGCTTGTCGGCGCAAAAGGCAAATACTCGAAGTTCGTTTGGGACGAGAAGCAAGGCCATCTCGCCTTCCTTTCGGCCGATAGCGTCTATCTCTGGGACCGCAAGCCCGTTGCCGCCCGCCAGGTTGTGACCAACTCCAGCGCAGGCCTTGGCGCGGGCTTCAAGATCACGGACCGGGGCAACTTGAATTTCTCTCGCGATGGAGGGCGTCTGTTTTTCCCCACTGCCCCCGAGCGCAGCCTCCCGGCAAAGGAAGAAGGCGAAAAGGCCAATTACGACCTCTGGCACTGGAAGGATGAAGTCGTTCAGCCCATGCAAAAGATGCGCGTCGGAGTGGACCGCAACCGCAGCTACCGGGCTGTCCTGCACATCGCCGACCTGAGTGTCCTGCAACTGGCCAATCTCGACCTGCCCGAGATCACTCCCAACGAGAGCGGCCAGTATGCTTTCGGAGCCGACGATCGCGCCTACAGGTCGATGGTGGAATACGACACACGCTACGCGGATCAGTACCTCGTCAATACGATCACCGGCGAACGCAAGCTGCTCGGCAAGAAGCGCAATGGCAATTATTCGTGGTCGCCCGATGGCAAGTATGGCGTTCGCTTCGACTCGAAAGACTGGTTTTGTCTCAATGTCTCCACCAGCCAGGAAGCGAATCTCACCAGCGGATTGAACGCCTCGTTCTTTAACGAGGATTATGATTCTCCCGGCCGTCCCAACGCCTATACCGGAGCAAGCTGGACGCGCGATGGCAAGTTCGTTCTCCTGCACGACCGCTACGACGTCTGGCAGATCTCTCCCGATGGCCGCCTGGCCAAGAATCTTACAGATGGCATTGGCCGTAAGAAGAATATTCAATTCCGTCTGGTCCGCACAGATGCGGAAGAGCGCATGGAAGGCTTTGATTCGACCAAGGCACTGCTGCTTCGCGCCGAATCGCTGGAGACGCGCGAGACGGGCTTTTTTGCCGACCTCGTCGATGGTTCCGCCGAACCCCGCCAGTTGATCTGGTCGAACAAGAACTATGCGGCACCCATCAAAGCCAGGAACGCCGATGTCTTTGTGCTTAGCGCCGGCACCTTCCGCGAGTACCCGGATCTATTGATTACCGGCTCCGCAATGAGCTCTTTTGAGAAGGTATCCGACGCCAATCCGCAACTGGCCGGCTTTCAATGGGGGACATCGGAATTGATGAAGTTCCGTTCGACCGACGGTCAGGCTCTCAATGCCGCCGTGTACAAGCCGGAAGGCTTTGAGCCGGGCAAGAAGTACCCGCTGATGGTTTACCTTTACGAGCGCCTGAGCCAGAACGTCAACACCTTCGCCGAGCCCCGTCCTACCAACTCGATCAACATCCCGATCTATGTCTCCAACGGCTACATCGTCGTCACACCCGACATCAGCTATCGCATCGGTTACCCCGGCGACAGTGCGATGAGCTGTGTGTTGCCTGCCGTGCAGAAATTGATCGAGCAAGGCTTCATTGATGAGAAGCGCATTGCGATTCAGGGCCATAGCTGGGGCGGCTATCAGATCGCCTACATGGTTACGCGCAGCAAGCTCTTTCGCGCTGCGGCGCCCGGTGCAGTTGTCGCAAACATGTTTAGCGCCTATAACGGCATCCGCTGGGGTCCGGGTATACCGCGCCAGTTTCAGTACGAACGTACCCAAAGCCGCATTGGCGGGACGCCGTGGCAATACCCGCTGCGCTATCTCGAAAACTCGCCAGTGTTTCGCGCCGATCAGATTGAGACTCCACTGCTGATGATGCACAACGATGGTGACGACGCGGTCCCCTGGTACCAGGGCATTGAGTTCTATCTATCGCTCCGGCGCCTCGACAAGGAAGTGTACATGTTCAATTACAACGGCGAACCGCACAACCTTCGCATCCGCGCCAACCAGCGCCACTACTCGGCACGCATGAAGGAGTTTTTCGACTACTATCTGATGGACGCTCCAAAGCCGGTATGGATGGAGAAGGGGCGGCCGTTTCTTGAACGCGAACCGCTGGGGCCGAATCGCCCAACACCCACGGAAGACGAAGAAGTAGAGCCTTAAGAAGCCCGCAGCCGCAGCTTGTCGAGACCGTTCATCGCCGCTACACGATAGGCTTCGGCGAGCGAAGGATAGTTGAAAACCGCATCCTGCAACAGCTCCACGCTGCCGCCGGTCATCATCACCATCTGACCGATGTGTACGAGTTCGGCGGCACCATCGCCGAGTATATGCACCCCCAGCAACTTTCTGGTTTCAGCATGGAATATCAGTTTCAGGATGCCCGACTGATCGCCGGAAATCTGCGCCTTTGCAACTTCATCAAACGACGCCACACCTACTTCATAAGGAATTTTTTCGGCCGTGAGTTGTTCCTCATTGCGGCCGACCATCGAAATCTCGGGGATTGTGTAGATGCCAAAAGGCAATAAGTCGGGACGAGTTTCGCGGGACATCCCGAACATGTGGCAGGCCGCAATGCGCCCCTGTTCCATTGAGGTCGAAGCCAGCGAAGGAAAGCCGACGATGTCTCCCGCCGCATAAACATGCGGTATTCTGGTCTGCAAAAATTCACTCACCGCAATCTGCCCGCGATCCTTGGTCTCGAGCCCGATGGCTTCGAGATTCAAACGGTCGGTGTTGGGCTGGCGACCGATCGCGTAGAGCAGCGCTTCAGCCACCAGGGTTTTACCGCTCTCCAGTTTGGCGATGGCCCGCAACGGGGTGCCTGCGGGCGCTTCGACGGAAATCACTTTTTCACCCATCCGGAACACCACCCCGCAGCGGCGCAACTGGTAGACCAGCGCCTGGGTGATTTCGCTATCCACATGCTGAAGCAAAGTATCCCGCGCCTCAACCACGGTAACCAAGCTGCCGAGGGCTGCCGCCATCGATGCGTACTCCAGGCCAATCACACCGCCGCCCACTACGATTAAAGACTTCGGGAATTCCCCCCGAGTCACCTGGATGAACTCATCCGAGTCGTAAATTTGAACTGCATCAAACGGGATGTCGGCCCGGTGGGCGGGGCGCGTGCCGCAAGCCAGCAGAATGAAGCGTGCGCGATGGTGGGTTTTATCCCCATCAGCAGCCGTTACTTCCATCACATGCGGATCGGCGGTGAACTGAGCGTGACCATCGAGCACTGTAATCTCATGCCGCTGCAATTGATCCTGTACCACCGAAAACTGCCGCTTGATCACTTCGGAAACACGAAACATCAGATCTTCAATTTGAATCTGCGCCTTGACCCGGTAGCCCTTGCCATAGAAAGACCGCTGACGGAAGCCGCTCAAAAACAACACCGCCTCGCGCAGGGTCTTGCTCGGAATGGTGCCCGTGTGCAGGCAGACGCCACCGAGGTCGAAGTTGCGGTCGACGATGGCGACGGTCTTGCCTTCCTTGGCCGCTTCCATTGCGGCATGATGTCCAGCGGGTCCGCTCCCGACAACGAGCAGGTCGAAATCAAAGGCATCTGTTTCCATATTGGTTCAGACGTATTTTAGACCAGAACCCGACTTGGCAGCGTAAACAAATCCATGCCAGAAGCAATTTCCGGCGATTCCGCGGCCGGGCTTGCGGCATTACTCGTCACTTCATGGTCCAAATGGCGGCGTAGAGGGAAGCTACTCATTTTTCAATTGACACCGCGCTGATTGCGTCGGTTGCGGCTGGAGGCGGCGGGTTCCCGCGACAAACATCCCGAGCACTGCTGGAGATAGCTTGTATGGCCCTCGTGGTTATCCACGACAGCCAATGAAATACCCCGGTTCTCCGGCAATGCCTTGTTGCGCTTCAGTTGTCCGTAGACTTGGCGCATCGCATCGCGCAGCGTGCTTTTATCCATCTTGGAGTGGCCCTTGCCCATGGTATCGGCTCTGGGCAGCGGACCGTCGGGCCAATGCTTCCAAAATCGGGTTGGCAGGACATTTCGGCTCCCGCCCAGGTCTCTTCGCCTGTGCGAAGAAAATGCGCAATCGGGGCAACCCATAGTCCTTCGCTCCTTGCGACCTCACGAGCCGCTTTCCGCACATGCTGCTGGACCGTTCCTTCGGAAAACAAAAACACTTAAACGCCTGATGCCATTGGCTTTAGGTTTTCTGACCGCAGGTATTTCCCGGCCTTCCCCGTTTGCGTTT